>NZ_CAWMYC010000095.1:0-122691 GCF_963872035.1 Scytonema sp. HK-05 | reverse complement strand
CTGGCGACTTATCCCCATGTCTAAAGCCAGGGGCTTGCGTCTCGTTTTCCGGTCAAAAATTAGCAATTCTGGTTGACGCACAAACATGCGAGCCGCCGCCGCCCGTTGCAATTGCCCACCCGAGAGTCGCACCCCTTTGGGTCCGAGTAATGTCAATAGCCCCTCAGGCATATCTGCGACATCGCGTTCAAACACTGCCAGTTCGATCGCTTTTGCTAAGTCAATCTTACGCGTATCCAGACCGAGCAGAAGATTGTCCTGAAGTGAATAGCTAAAAAGTTGCGGGATTTGAGGAGTATAAGCGCTACGGGGAGGAACGAAGAAGTTGGCGGGGTCATCGACGAGTTTACCATTCCAGTAAATTGCTCCGGTTTGCTTTGGCAACAACCCCAGCAGTACGCGCAGCAGCGTTGTCTTGCCAGAGCCGATGCGACCGGTGAACCACCAGCACACCTGATAGCAGAATGACATTGCCCAACACCCTGATTGTAAAGTGGGAAAAAAACTGGGAGAGGGCGTTCACATCGCCGTCTACTCGCTCAACCAACTCTCCAGGCGTGCGCGATTTGTGAAACGATAGGTCTAGCTTGAGACAGTGTTCAGCCAAGTCAGCCCGCAGTGCATTTGTCGCTGTCCAAGCGACATTTTCGCCGAAGTATGTAGCGGCAACCCCTAGGGCTTGAGTCACCAATGCCACACTGGTAAACAGAAGGGCAGCGGTGAATAAGCCTTGCTGGGAACCACCGCCAACAGCTGTATCAATAAAGTAGCGCAGAATTTGTGGATTGAGAATTTGCAAGCCAATGCTGCCCAAGAGGGTGATGGCAAGCCAGACGATGCGACTCAGTTGTGGTTTGAGATACTCAACGAGTAAATTCCAGTATTGTTTCAGAGGAATTTTCATTAACTGGACTTTGTTTGCAGAACTACCTACGGTGTATTGGCGATCGCTAAGGCACGAAATCTTTAAAACAGTGAACAGCTACCTACGCAGTGACGCCTGCTATGGTGGGGGATTTAAACCCGCCCTCCGGGTATGCCTTCGGCACGTCTTCGACGAACGCCACTTGCTCTACTTGGGGAAACCCCAAGACCGCAGTGGCTCACCACCAACGCTCTCTGGTCCAATTGGTGGGGGACTTAAACATGCAAAGGATGAAACTGATAACTGATAACTGATAACTGATAACTGGTAACTGTTAAAATAGGGTGCGTTAACTAAGTCACGCACCCTACCATATAGCTATGTCTCTAGACAGATGCCGGTAATGAATTAAGTGTGAAACATGACAGTCACCAGAGGCAGGAACGCCAAGAGAAAACCATTCCAAGACTGTAATTGAACTTCTGGAATTGGTTCTGGCTGTGCTAACAATGCTTCTATCCTCTGTTCTAAACGCTCTACGCCACTGGAACCCAAAGCTGCACAAAAAATTTCTGAGGATACAGGTGAACTGCTGACTACCAACAAAAGAGATTCTGCAAGCAGCAGGGGATCTACTTGTGAAGCTGCGTGTGCATCGGCTCGTAGTTCGCGCAAGATTAACAATTCTTGCCACAAAGCTTCTGTATTTGGCAACCAAGCAGTGCAGGAACGCACCCAACCCAACCAGAAAAACCAGAATGTGTCTCGGTAATGGTAATGCCCTTGTTCGTGGGCTAAGACAGTTTCCAATTGTTCTGGTGAAAGAGTTTGCAGCAGTCCCTGGCTAAGGACGAGTTCGGGTTGCCAAAAACCGATTTGACCCGCAAACAGCGCCTTTGTGTCCAAAAGCCGGGCTTGTTTCCCTGTAAGATTAACCAAGGGACAGTTGCGGGTAGATTTCACAGACTGCCATCCTCCCCATGCCAGTTTTATGCACAAAACGGCAAAAAAAGCAAGAGAGCTTAATGCTAGTACATAGCTAAACCAACCTGTGTGCAACCCGCTCATTTTACCTTGGGGTCCCATGCATATAAGGGCGATCGCCGTCATGAAAATGAGCAACGGGGGAAAGAGAAATAAAAAGAGCGTTGTTTGCCATCGCTGACTCCAAGAGCCTTGGGGTCGTCTCCATTGGCATCTTGTCCAGCAAGCAATGAAGAAAGCAGCCACAATCATGATGAGATGCATTATTTTTCCTCCCTGGCTTGGCGTGCGGCTTGAATGCGTTTGGCGATCGCTTGTATTTGCTCGGAAGCAGTTTCATCGAGACTATCTGCAAAAGCAGCGATCACATCGGGATTACCCACCGCCAGAAATCGCTGCAACTGTTCGTGTGCTCTGATGACGTCTGCTTGTTGCTTTGTCACCAATGGTCGCCAATAGTATGCTCGCCCTTTTGTGTTGCAAGCTAGCCAACCTTTGTCGGTAAGGCGACGCAGCACGGTGGTTACAGATGTATACGCTAGTTCGCGGTTGGGGTCAGTGAGAATGCGATCGTGTACATCCTTCACTGTAGCCGCACCCAGTTCCCAGATAATATTCAAAATTTCTGCTTCCAACGGGCCTACGGACAGTTGTTTAGGGCGATAGTTAGGTAAAGGTGCCATATCAATTTAGAATAGGGGGTTATGAGTTGTACAGATGCGTCATCTAGCCTCAGTTTGGTAGTGCAGGGATTGAACGCCAAACACAGCTTTTTCAAGTCTGTTCTTTTCTCAGATTACACGTTGATTGAAAATTACTGTGTTAATAAAAGAAATATTGAATAACTTAAAGACGTGCCATAAGACGTGACGCCAGTCGCTGTGAGAGCGGGAAACCCTCGTGCAGCGCTGGCTCGCTATGGCACGTCTCTACATTGTTTTTCGCAGATGTCTAATCTAGTAGACAATTGATTTGGAAGTTTTGCAATTTTGTTGAGGATTGCTGTGACGCCTGAAGAATTTCGCCGCATAGGTCATCAGTTAATCGATTGGATCGCTGACTATCGCTCCTCAATCGATGAGTTTCCTGTCATGTCTCAAGTCGAACCGGGTTCAATCCGCGCCCACTTCAGTGCCACACCCCCAGAGGTTGGTGAATCTCTCGACGCCAACTTTATCGACGACTTAGAACGCATTATCTTACCAGGCATAACTCACTGGAACCATCCGAGCTTTTTTGCGTACTTCCCGTCAAATGCCAGCCTTAGCGCAGTTTTGGGCGACCTCTTGAGTACTGGTTTGGGCGCACAGGGGATGCTCTGGCAAACAAGCCCAGCCGCAACTGAACTTGAAGAAGTCGTCGTTGACTGGTTGCGACAACTCGTTGGCTTAAGCGAAAATTTCGTCGGCGTGATTCATGATACTGCTTCTACTGCAAACCTGGTGGCGCTGTTGTGCGCCAGAGAGCGGAGTACGAACTATTCCCAGACTCAAGGCGGTTTGCAAGCAGAACAAGCTCCCCTGACTGTGTACACCTCTAGCGAGTCTCACAGTTCGGTGGAAAAGGCAGCGTTGCTTGCAGGGTTTGGTCGGGTGAACGTACGGGCAATTGAAACCGACGACGAACACGCGATGGATGCGATCGCGCTTGAGGGGGCAATCAATTTTGATATTGAGCGCGGCTTGCGCCCTTGTGCTGTTGTCGCCACGATTGGTACTACTCCCACCACCGCCCTTGACCCACTTGACAAGATAGCTCAGATTGCGCGATCGCACAATCTATGGCTCCATGTAGACGCCGCCCTCGCTGGTGCAGCGATGATTTTACCGGAATGCCGTTCTATGTGGACAGGTATCGAGTACGCCGATTCACTCGTCTGGAACCCCCACAAGTGGCTTGGTGCGGCGTTCGACTGTTCGCTGTACTACGTGCGTGACCCCGAACACCTGATCCGTGTGATGTCTACGAACGCCAGTTACCTCCAAACGCCTGCTGACGGTCAAGTGAAGAATTTCCGCGACTGGGGCATCCCTCTCGGGAGGAGATTTCGCGCCTTGAAGCTGTGGCTGCTCATTCGTTCTTCTGGTGCCGAGGGGTTGCGCGATCGCTTGCGCCGCGACCTCAAGAACGCACAGTGGTTGCGTGAGCAGGTGGACTCCACCCCAAACTGGGAACGTGTCGCGCCCGTACCCTTGCAAACTGTGTGCGTGCGTCACGTCCCACCTGGTATGACTCCTGACGAGGTGGACGTTCACACCCTTGATTGGGTTTCGCGGATAAATCGTTCTGGCAAGGCTTTCTTAACACCTGCAAAACTCAAAGGTCGCTGGATGGTACGTGTTTCAATTGGAGCTGAACCCACCGAACACGCTCACGTCGAAGCGCTTTGGCTACTGATGCGCCGCGAAGCGGAGTGTCAGTAGACACTATGGTTGGTGACGCTAACTGGTTAAAATGTTATCTCGTGAGTATTAAATACTATTAAATCAGGTGAATCCAGCGCGTGAAGCTATTCGTTTACCACACTCCGGAATTGACTCCAACAGATAAAGTGCCAGATTGCGCGATCGCAGTCGATGTACTACGAGCTACTACAACAATGGCGACAGTCTTAGCAGCTGGCGGCGAAGCAGTCCAAGTCTTCAGTGATTTGGATAAACTCATGGAGGAGAGCGAAAAATGGTCTGCTGAAAAACGCCTGCGAGCTGGAGAACGCGGCGGTGCAAAAGTTTCTGGCTTTGAATTGGGGAATTCTCCTCTCGACTGTACAAAAGAACTCGTGCAAGGACGGCGGTTGTTTATTAGTACCACCAATGGCACCCGTGCTTTACAAAGAATACAATACGCCAAAGCTGTACTAGCTGCTGCTTTTGTCAACCGTGCTGCGGTAGTGCAATATGTGTTGCAAAAGCAACCAGAAACAGTTTGGATAGTTGGTTCAGGTTGGGAAGGCAGTTTTTCTCTAGAAGATACAGCTTGTGCAGGTGCGATCGCCCACAGTGTTGTCCAGCAAACCAACTTCCCACTCGACGACTTGGCTGGTAATGATGAAGTTATAGACGCGATCGCTCTTTACTCCCAATGGCAAGACAACCTATTGGGACTTTTCCATCTTGCCAGTCACGGTAAACGTCTACTGCGTCTGAACTGTCATGAAGACCTGAAATATTGTTCTCAAACTGATATTTTAGATGTCTTGCCCATACAGCAAGAACCAGGAGTGTTAAAAAATTATAATCAATAAATATTGATTAAACTGAGTGGGACTGGTGACAGTCTCGCTCTCGTTTCATTAAAGCATCTCCAACAGCTTTGGCAGTCAAGCGTGTACTTTGCGTGGCTGTAAAACACAACTTACGGCTTGAATCAAACATATGCGCTTTCAAATAAATTGATTAGGACTTACGCAAAATTATGAAAAAACGAACCGCAAAGGACGCAAAGGACACGAAGAAATAAGAGTTTCACGACTAGTTCTTGCGTAAGTCCTATTGATTAGGAGTGTGGTAAAGGCGGCACTGTGAATGCAAGCATGACGTAGGATTTGCCGTTAAACTCAAAGTCTGTGAGCAACTCCATACCAAGTTTTTGAGTATGCGCCCGTAATGAGCGCGGATTGTCCTTTGCCACAAAAGCAACGCCAGCATTGAATCGTGTTGCTATTTGAGCTAGAAGTGCTTGAAACAAACCTTGTAAGACACCAGTCCCACGGTAAGCAGTCGCAATACACACCGGACCATACAAAAAGGAATGATAATTGCTCAAAGGCTGCCCCTGAAAGAAGGTTTCCTGATACAAGCTCATCATATGTTTGAGCAACGGAAACTGCACAGAGTATTCTTGAGTTGTTCCGCAAACATATCCAACCACTAACTTCTCCTGCACAGCGACAATGACTGCCAAGTCTTCGTTTATTGCTGCAAGCTGAGAATCGTCCATATCAATTGATACAAAGCCATTCTGCCGCGACTGATCAGATAAGTTGGAAAAGAGATTCTTTCTATGCAGAACGAGAATGTCAGGATAATCACCTGCTGATGCCCGTCTGAAAATGATGTCCGTCATGGTTATTGAGGTTAAGCTTATATCAAGTTCGCTTAATCGCTTATAAATGGCGCATTCACCCCACCCGCCCTATCGGGCACCCTCCCCGATTCATGGGGAGGGTTGGAGAGGGGTACTTTTTTATAAGTCTTCATCTGAACATGATATTACACGCTATCAAGCGAAAAGAGGTGACACATCATCACAGCTTCGTTAACTCCAATCCTTGATATGAAACACGACCTGCGGCTTTAATCAAATCAGCTGCCTTTTCGCCAATCATAATTGTGGGTGCATTCGTATTTCCCGTAGTGAGAGTTGGCATAATCGACGCATCCACAACACGCAAGCCCTCAACACCATGTACCCGCAATTCGGGGTCTACCACCGCCATTGGGTCAGTGCCCATCTTGCAGGTGCCGACAGGGTGGTAAATAGTATCACAGGCTTGTCGAATGTAAGCTTTGATGTCTTCATCGCTTGTCACGTTGACACCAGGAGCAACTTCTTCACCCAAGAACTCATCAAACGCTCCTGAATGAGCAAGAGTTCGCGAAATTTTAATTCCTTCTACTAGCACTTGCAGGTCTTCCTCACTCTGAAGATAGTTCATCCGGATTCTCGGCGAATCTTTAGGGGAAGAAGAACGCAGGCTGACACTACCGCGACTCTGGGGATGAACCAGACATGGCGCAATGGAAAATCCCGAACCCGTGCGAGCAAACTCAGGTCGCACCCACAACACTGGACCAAAGTGAAACTGTAAATTTGGCGCAGCGTCTAATTTATTCTCAGTATGTAGGAATAACCCAGCTTCCCCAATGTTGCTGGTTGGCGCAGGTTGCACGTCCTGAGTGGCAAGGTAGGCGACACTAACACATAGGTGGTCTTGAAGATTTTGACCCACACCAGGTAAATCAACGACAGGGGAAATTCCTAATGTACGCAAATCTTCTGCATTGCCAATTCCGGACAGCATCAGCAGTTTCGGCGAATCGAACGCGCCAGCAGAAAGAATGACTTCCTGGTTCACAAACGATTGATGTATCGTTCCATTATGCAGATACTCTACCCCAACTGTGCGTGTCCCCTCAAACAGTAAACGGGTGACTAACGCTCCTGTTTGGGTTGTCAAATTTGGGCGGTGTAAAATTGGATGCAGGAACGCAACAGCAGTACTTTGCCGTCTGCCTTCAAAGAAGGTAAGCTGAAAAATTCCCGCGCCATCCTGAATCGCTCCATTGAAGTCAGGATTGTGATCGTAGCCCGTTGCTACGGCTGCTTCCACAAAGCGTTGTGATACTAAACTAGGAGCAACTGCATCAGCCACGTTCAATGGTCCATCAACACCGTGGAATTGGGACGCACCACGCTGCTGGTTCTCAGATTTTTTAAAGTATGGCAACACATCTTGGTAACTCCAACCCGGATTGCCTAATTCCTGCCAGTGGTTGAAATCGTAACGGTTGCCTCGGATATAGATCATGGCGTTGATCGAACTGCTGCCACCCAGGACTTTGCCACGCGGACAATAAATTTTGCGCCCATTGAGATACGGTTCTTCTTCAGTGAAATATGCCCAATCCACCTCCGTGCCCCATAGTTGCGTCCAGTGTGTAGGAATGTGGATCTCTGGTTTGGTATCAGGACTACCAGCTTCGAGCAACAACACAGTTGTTTCACCATCTTCCGTCAAACGATTGGCGACCACACAGCCCGCCGAGCCAGCACCAATGACCACATAATCGTATTGAGTCATCACATCCTCAGTTGTGTGTTGGTTTTGTCAGTTGTCTCTATTGTTAAATAATTTTCAGAAAAATGAACTTATGCAGTTGGGGAAGCAGTTATAGGGATGACGTTGCGATTGAAGGGACTCAAATAGTTAAGTTTTCTTGCCGCACCATTGCTAACCCTGCTAAATATCCGGTTGTCCAAGCACTTTGGAAGTTAAAGCCGCCAGTGACACCATCGATATCCAAAATCTCTCCAGCAAAGTGAAGCCCTGGAACTAACTTACTTTCCATTGTTTTAAAGTTGACTTCCTTGAGGGTAACACCGCCACAGGTGACAAATTCTTCCTTAAAAACTCCTTTGCCCTTGATTTGGTATTGCCCTTGGGTAAGTTCTTGCACCAACTGATTGAGTGTTTTGTTAGATAGTTCTGCCCAACGGTCTTCTGGAGTGATACCTGCACGAAAAATAATATACTGCCAGAGGCGATGCGGTAAGTCAACGCCGCGATGCAATGCGATCGCCCGCTTCGCCCATTCATTTTTGACTGCTAACAATTTTTCCCGGACTTCTTCTGGCTTAAGATCGCCTAGCCAATTAATCTGTAAAGTTGCTTGATAATTGCTTGAATGCAACACTCTCGCAGCCCAAGCAGATAGTTTTAGCACAGCTGGACCACTGAAACCCCAATGGGTAATGAGCAATGGTCCGGTTTGCTCTAGTTGGGGCTTTCCTGGTACGCTTAAGCGCAACCGCACAGAGTTGACACTCACACCAGCCAACTTCAAAACTTTTTCATCACGAATGTTGAAAGTAAATAAAGAGGGGACTGGTGGTTCAATTGTATGTCCCAACGCCTGAGCTATTTTATACCCTACAGGATTGCTGCCCGTAGCAACGAGTAGGCGATCGCACTCCAAAGTTTCTCCCGACTTAAGAAGAATTTCAAACACAGTGCTGTGTTCAGAACCCTGAGTTCTAAATATTTTCACTGAAGCAACAAATATCCCAGTACGTATTTCTACCCCTGTTGCTTTAGCTGTATTTATCAGACAGTTCACGATAGTTTCGGAATTATCAGTGATGGGAAACATCCTTCCATCAGCTTCGGTTTTCAGCGGTACTCCGTGCTGAGCAAACCAGGCTATTGTATCTTTAGCTTGAAAGCGAGTGAACGCACCTAGCAAAGCTTTCCCGCCTCTGGGATAATTTTGTACCAACTCTGATGGGTTAAAACAAGCTTGAGTAACATTGCAGCGTCCTCCGCCAGAAATGCGGACTTTTGCCAGGACTTCACGACTGGCTTCGAGTATTGTAACTTTTGCGTGGGGGTTGGCTTCCGCTGCGGCGATCGCACCAAAAAAACCAGCTGCGCCACCACCGACAACGACTACCCGTAAAGGTTTCACTTTTTCCGTTCTCCTCTCATTCCTTGGCGTCCTCCGTGTCCCTGGCGGTTCATTTTAACAGTTACCAGTTATCAGTTATCAGTTATCAGTTTCATCCGAAAGGTTTAAGTCCCCCACCAAGAGCACCGAAAGCGTTGGTGGTGAGCCACTGCGGTCTTGGGGTTTCCCCAAGTAGAGCAAGTGGCGAACCCGGAGGGCGGGTTTAAATCCCCCACCATACGCCTGTTCACTGTTCACTGTTCACTGTTCACTGTTTTAAAGAGGACTCCCATAGCTTATCTATTGTATTGCTAACTTACCTTATGGTAGGGGTAAACATCTTTAATGTTGGCATTGAAATACTTGCCATGTGATGGAGCACTCATTAACCCTGCGTAAACTGTAGCAGGAACGTCTTTATACTGATAGATTTCTCCCTTTTGAAACTCAATTTCCAGAACTTGATTCAACTCATCATATCCAACACTACGCAGATACTCTGACTCAACTGCTATTCGCTTATTAACTGTTCTCTGAAGTACTATTTCTCTAACTTCTTGAACAACTTGCGGCTGAACTGGCAACTCAAGAAACTTCTCAGCGTAATCTAAAAATTGGTCGCTATGATACATATAAAATTGAAATTTATCGTTCCCAACTTCAGATATAATTTCTTGAATTAAATCCGGTCTTGGTTCCAGTGTTTCTCCCTTATACTTTAACCACCAATCCTCTTTATTATCATCTGTGACAAAGATGAGCGGTCTTTGTTGAACTTTTGCATAATCTATTAATTGAAACCAAAGAATCACATCACCATAGCTTTTGGGAACAGGTTTATTAGCATCTTTGTATCCTGGTGGCTTGTGATACTGGAATCGTTTCTCAGCTTTCTGATAGTAAATATTTTCTAGTTCTTCTTCAGTGTAAGGCTGACCAACTTTACCCTCAAACAAATCAGATAGCTGTTCTCGAAGTTCGTCATATTCAAGATAATTCGGGTGATGGTCTTGAGCTATGCTAATTTGAGATATCACTTTTTCTATCACTTGTTCAATATCTTCTAAAATTTCCTGAGTATTGATAAATGGATGCCGTTTGTATTCCTGAAAATCGTTTCTTATGTCTTGAAGTTTTTCATTTAAAGTTTTCTCGATTCTTTCATATGCTTTCACATACCTTTCTATAACATAGACTCGATTCTTTTGGTACTCATAACCCACTTGATAAGGTATCCAAATTCTTTCTTGTAGCCGCGTCAGAATTTCAAAAAATCTGGCTCGCGTTTCTGGCGTATAACAGTAAATGTGTAATAAAACATTAGTATCAAAAGAAAAAATACAATTTTTCCAAATTTCAGATAATTCTTCCGCCGTAGGTTTATAGTAGCCACGAAATAAATTTCGCATATCCAGTTTCTAAATTTACGATAATGGGAGTAGGCTGGAAAACATTCTTGCAAAGCAGAAAGTGCAAGGTCTTTTTTCTAGAATGTGGTTACAGCGTATTGATTCATCTATCTAGAGACTTAGTTAGTTAAAATTTCAGTCCCTCAAGCTTCAGCTATGATCCAGAAATGAGAAGTTTCTGCCTGGTATGAGGACTAATTGAGAATTCGGCTTGCAGACATATAATGTAATTTTATATACATAGATTGTGAATACATAGTAAATATACTATATTAAATATAATATTTTCATAAAGTTAATCAGCCAATTCTTGTAATTTCTGGACTCAACAGCATAGTATTCAGCCTGAGAAGTTAATATGTGGGTGCTAACCTGCAAAGGCACAATGTTTACCAAGAAAGTCGTCACAGCAACTGGCTTGTACCAAGCTATTGGTAAAGGATGCAATGAAAACAAGTCTTCGATGAGTTTGAATAAAATGAGACAAAACTTAACAAAGACTACAGCCGTTGCTGCAGTTATCGGGGTTGCAACTTGTCTATTTCCGGCGATCGCTCAAGCGCAACTAGCAACCGATCAAGCTCAAGCGCAACAAGCGCAACCAGTGATATCTCTCGACTCAACATCGACCCTTATAGCTGAAGACGAGCCGAATTTAGAGGCAAATGTTCGTCAAATTTCGTTTGTTTTAAATACCTCTGTTCAGGATACTGAACCAGCAGACCTCAACGTAGGAAAGTTCCCTGAAGCTATTCAAAACTTTAGAATTGATAGCAACGACGACAATCTCGACCTATTTCGTGAATCTGGAACTCTGACGACATCTAGACTTACGATAGATCCTAGTACTAGTGAAGTATTACCCAGAATTCCAGACTTTGACGGCGACAACATTCGATTTGACAGAGATATCGTGCCTGATGGTACTTTTAACAATGACTGGTTAAGGTTTGATGCTACGTTTCCCAACACCCCTACAACATTGACTTTGTTCATTCCATCCACTGATCCGAGTCTAATTAATTCGCTATCCGGTTTAGATGAGATTTTACTATCAGGTCGGGTACAAGCAGTGGTAAGTCGTCCCGGTGTTGATCGACCACGAAATGTAGCAAGATTTCTGGCAAGCAACCCTGATCGTAACAGACAAGCCTTAAATTTCAGAGTTGCCACAGTCCCCGAACCTACTGCTACAGCTAGTTTGCTTGGCTTAGGAACTTTGGGTGCCATATCACTGTTGAAGCGGAACAAGCGTTTGAAGAAGTCTGTTTAACTGAGATCTTGCAATTGCAACAGTGAGGAGGCTCAGCCTCCAAACCCTCGTTAGCAGGTTGAACCTGGTAACGAGATATTAGAGCCTCTGGCTCTTGTTGGGTGCAAGATCTGAATGTGAAGTACCCCTTTTTGCTTCGCTGAAAAAGGGGCTTCCAATTTCAACTACAACAACGACGGTCTTATTCGTATGAATGGGTTTCCCGCTTCATCCGCCGATGCCTCCTCAAACACGCCAGAACCCTAGGTCGGGAAACCCTCCTGCAGTACTGGCTCCCGTGTTTGATTTGGTCTTACTCCGCGTCCACAGGCAGAACCTCGCCTCCCGCAAGGTTATAACTTTACGTACATTCCTGTGTGGCTTATTTTTTACCGCTTTAGTCCCCGGTTCCATTCCTACACCGGGGGATGAGAGCGAGGGCAGAATTTTGGCATTGCTGAATCATATCATGTTCGGCTAATTAGTTATGATTCCCACGTTGACTGCACCCCACACGCCAGTCGCCTAGGTCGGGAAACCCTCGTGCAGCGCTGGCTCCCCTTTATCCCCTCCCCGCAAGCCTACCGTGTACACACAAGTCGGAGTGGCTTGTTCAACCCGCGTTTTACCCCCCTTAATCCCCCCGATGTATTGGGGGGAAACTGGAAAATCTTGTTCCCTCCCCTTTGCAAGGGGAGGGTTAGGGTGGGGTAATTCGAGGACTGGTAGTGATTCAATCGCTTGTGTGTACACCGTAGCCCCGCAAGCGGTCCGGGGACGTGAAGCCTAGCTTTACGGGGGCTAGGGGTCCCCTCTGGGGTTGGGGGACTCGGGGTCCCCTTTGGGGATAGGGGGAAAGGGGGTTCTTCAGCAATGATAAGTAATCAACCGAACCTGATATCAAAATATGATTTTCAAAATTCTTATTGATGTAGAGACGTTGTATGCAACGTCTCTACAGGGATTTGCTGGAAATTGAACATCGTACTACAATCATATTTCATGCTCCAATTTAGCAACGCCAATTTTTTAATAATTCTTAATAATACCATACAAAATCTAATTTTTTATTTTTATAAAGTTAATTAGCGAATTCTTGCAATTTCCCCAGTCAGCAGCTTAGTATCCTGCTAAAAAGTGATTGTGGGTGTTGACCTACCCAAGCATAATGTTTACCAGGAAAATCGGGATAGCAACGAGCTTATACCAAGCTATCGGATTTATTCAAACCATTAAATAACATAGGTTTTAAGAATGGTGAAAATTCAGCTTTTGAAACTCTGCCCATTCCGATTCTGGACTTTTAGTGGAAGTGCCTTGTTTTGGCTGTTAGCCTCCTACCCCGTATCAGCACAGACACAGAATATCGCTCCAGATACAACGCTTCCTACCAATACAATCGTTACACCCTCTGGTAAGACCTTCGAGATCACTGGCGGAACTCAAAAGCAGGGCAACCTGTTCCACAGCTTCAACGAGTTTTCCGTCCCTAATGGTGGGCAAGCTTTCTTTAAAAATGCTGGTGATATTCAGAACATAATTAGTCGTGTCACAGGTAGGTCAGTTTCTAATATTGATGGGTTGATTCGCACCCTAGGTATGGCTAACCTGTTTTTGATTAACCCAAATGGAATTGTATTTGGACTAAATGCTCGTTTGGAAATTGGGGGTTCGTTTGTAGCGAGTACAGCGAACAGTCTGAGATTTGCCGATGGCACAGAATTTAGCGCGACCAATCCTCAAGCTTCCCCTCTGTTAACGATTAGTGTTCCTCTTGGGCTGCAATTTGGCTCAAATCCTGGAGAGATTGTTAATCGATCCCAAGTAGTCAATAGTTTTGGCTATCCTGGTCTGCAAGTCCCCTCCGGCAAAACCTTGGCACTTGTAGGCGGTAACGTGTCCATAGAAAAGGGTGGCAATTTAACAGGAGTAGATGGAAGAATTGAGCTAGGTAGCGTTGGGACGGGTTTCGTTAATCTGACTGAAAGCCCACAAGGCTATGCTTTGGGATATTCCGGCGTGCAGAACTTCCAGGATATTAAACTCTCTGATGGCGCTCGGGTTGTTGCTGCTAGCCTTATGGGGGGCGGCGGTATTCAGGTACACGGCAGGAACATCAACCTTACGAGTGGTGCCCAAATACGTTCTTTCAACTCAGGTGCAGGCACAGGAGGAAATCTGACAGTAGACGCTGCTGAGTCTGTCAACTTGAGTGGACTTAACACTAGATTAGAGACTGAGGCTCAAGGTACTGAGTCTGCTGGCAACTTAACAATCACAACTAGGAAGCTAACAGTTACAGATGGTGCATCTATACGAACTCCTAGTAATGGTTCGGGTAAAGCTGGGGATTTACTGGTGAGAGCAAGCGATTCTGTAGAACTATCAGGGTCTAACAGTGGCTTGTTTGGACTTGTCCAATTACGCGTTACAGGCAACGCTGGAAACCTGACTGTTGAAACTGGACGACTGACAATCCGAGATGGAGCACGCATATCGGCTTCAACATCTGGGGCGGGTCGAGCCGGGGATATACAAGTAACAGCAAGTGATAATATAGAACTGGTGGGGGCGGGACCAACAGGTTTAGGTAGTGGCATTTTTTCTCAAGCCGGAACGAGAGTCATCGAAAATACAGGTGATGCAGGAAATGTGACCATTAAAACCCAACGGCTAAGAGTCGAGGGCGGAGCAAAGATATCCACAGCTACCTTTTCAAGCGGAAATGCAGGGGATTTAACCATAAACGCCCCAGATTCGATTACATTAAGCGGCGCTAATCAACGTGCCACAGACAACCCTACGGATACTAATCGCAGTGGCATTTTTGTTTCTGCTGAACGAGGAGCTAGGGGTAATGTCGGAAATTTGACCATAAACACTGGACTGCTAAGTGTTGAAAATGGAGCCAAAATATCAGCGGATAATTTAGGTTCGGGTCAAAGAGAAACCCAGTCCGCCATCAACGTTAGGCAGTTAGTTATTAGCAACGGAGGACAGATCAGGTCAGGCTCATTTGCTTCTGGTCCAGGCGGAACGTTGACTGTAAAGGCTGACGAGTTTGTCAATGTCATTGGCGAGGGACCCCTTGGTATCAGCACTTTGTCTGCTCAAGCTTTTCCAGAAGCTTCTGGAAAAGCTGGCGACTTGAATATTACAACCAGGAGTTTGAATGTCCAAGATGGGGCAACAGTGAGTGTGAGCGGGGAAGGACCTGATTCTGCTGCTGGCAATTTGACTGTTACAGCGAACGACCTTCGCCTCGACGGAGGAAAAATCACTGCGAGAACCAACGCCGGAGAAGAAGCGGCGAATATCACGCTACGAAACTTAAACCTGTTGTTGATGCAAAATGGAAGTCAGATTTCTGCCCAAGCTTTCAACAATGCCAACGGGGGGAACATCAATATCGATGCTCGAAATGGTTCTGTGGTTGCCGTTCCTGGGCAAAACAATGACATTATTGCTAGTGCCGTTCGAGGTCGAGGTGGCGACATTACCATCACAACCTCTGGCATCTTCGGAATTGAGGAGCGAAAGCAAACAGAAGAAACCAATGACAATGACAATGACATAGATGCCAGTTCAGACTTTGGCTTGGCGGGTAGCGTGAATATCAACAGACCAGATGTTGAACCGAACTTAATCTTGCCGGAACTGCCCACACTTCTAGTTGATACCTCAGCGCTAGTCAACACTGGCTGTGCTGCCTTTGCTAATTCACAAGGTAATAGTTTTACCATCACTGGACGCGGCGGATTACCCCCCAGCCCTTACGAACCCCTCAGCCCTGATGTGGTTTGGTCTGATACTCGCATTCCTAACATTACAGCACAGCGCTCCCAAATCACCACTCCCCCACCCTCTGACAGTCATGTAGCTGCAATTGTGCCTGCTACTGGTTGGGTGTTCAACGGCAAAGGTCAAGTCACTCTCATCTCCAATGCATCACCAAAAATAGAAGGGCGGAAGCCCGAAGGCAATTTTAATTGTCGTCCAATATCCACCGAACACAATACGAAAAATCTGCGACAATAAGTATATGCCAAAATTGGAAACGCACTGTTGACCCGACAGGAACGGCTATCCAGTAGGCAAGAGGCGGCGAGTTGTCTCGTAAATGGGTAGAAGCATATTGCTTGCCCCAGACGGCAACCCAATGTGTTTCAGGGGCGTGGGGGTGAGTACACCCTCTGTGAATCGTAACCACGCCTGGAGGCTCGGAAAGTAGTGTTTCGGAACCTGAACAGGAACTAAGCCGCTACCGTACAGGGCTACGAAAAGCCTCCGGCTTCTAGCCGTGGGGAATGCGTTACGTACCCCTGGTTTAGGATCTACTCCTGCTAAATGTCCTAAACAGTAAATAGCAAAAAACAGGATTTTGGTGATATAATGTCCGCTCAATTACCGAGAAATCGTGGAAAACCCCACCCCGCTTTTGGCGACGCCAAAGTTCCCCTCCCCGCTTGCGGGGAGGGGTTAGGGGTGGGGTTCTGTAATTATCGGTAATTTGCCGGACATGATATGAAATGGTATGCCACTTGTTTTACCCCGTTTTGGGGAACTCGAAAACAGTGGTAACAAATTGTAAAGAATGTGAGTAGCTTACGTTAAAAAATAGCCACAACTCAGCAAATCGCCCTTGCTATTACGAAACCTCACGGACTACCCCTACCCAAGTACCCGACGAGCTGTTATGGGGACTCGCGGTGCTGTCGCGACAAGTCAACCGTTGGCTGCTATGGCTGGGATGGAGATGTTATGGGCTGGGGGAAACGCGGTGGATGCTGCTGTGGCAATGGCGATCGCCTTGACGGTAGTAGAACCCACGGGCAACGGTATTGGTTCAGATGCTTTTGCCTTAGTTTGGGACGGGCAAATGCACGGTTTAAATGCTTCTGGTAAAAGCCCGCAAAATCTGACTTTAGAACAGTTTGCCGGACTCAAGGCTGTGCCACAAATTGACTGGCGTGCTGTTACCGTACCAGGTGCTGTTTCTGGATGGCGGACATTGTGGGAACGTTGGGGACGCCTGCCTTTTGAGCAGTTATTTGCACCAGCGATTCGCTATGCCGAGCAAGGTTTCCCCGTATCGCCAGTCACATCACTTCTTTGGAAGCAAGCAGAAAAAATTTTCCTCCCCCTAACAGGTGCTGAATTTGCGCCGTTTAAAGAAGTTTTTTTCCCTCACAATAGAGCACCAGCCGCCGGAGAAATTTGGCATTCCCAAGCTCATGCTGATACACTGCGGGAAATAGCTGCTACTGGTGGCGAAAGCTTTTACCGAGGTAGACTTGCTGAACGCATAGCTAACTTTGCCGCAGACACTGGCGGATACTTGATTGCCAGTGACTTAGCTGCACATCAACCCCACTGGGTAACACCAATCTCAACTAACTACCGAGGAATCACCGTTTGGGAACTACCACCCAACACCCAAGGTATTGCAACTTTAATTGCTTTAAATATTCTCTCTGGCTTTGATTTGTCCAAAATCAAACGCGAATCACCTGAAAGCTACCACTTGCAAATTGAGGCATTGAAACTTGCCTTTGCTGATTTGTACAAGTACATTGCAGACGAGCCTTTTCTACAAGTTTCTTCGTCGCAGCTTCTCGAGTTGGATTATGCAGCTTCTCGTCGCTCTTTGATTGGGGAAAAGGCAATTCCCACAGCGAACCCAGGATTACCGAAAGGTGGAACTGTGTATCTCGCGGCGGCTGATGGTGAATTGATGATATCTTTGATCCAATCTAACTACTTTGGTTTTGGAAGTGGCATTCTTCCTGCTGGCACTGGCATTGCACTGCAAAATCGGGGATGCGGATTTACCTTAGAGTCAGGGCATCCCAACCAGCTAGCACCAGGAAAGCGCCCTCTGCATACAATTATTCCTGGTTTTTTGACTCAAGATCATCAACCGATTGGACCATTCGGTGTGATGGGTAGAGCTATGCAACCTCAGGGACATCTGCAAGTCGTGGTTAATTTGGTGGATTATGGCATGAATCCCCAAGCTGCTTTGGACGCTCCCAGATGGCAGTTTACCGAAGATTCTACAGTTCTTGTAGAGCAAAGTGTAGCCTCTAATATAGTACAGGGACTACAAAAGCGCGGTCATAATGTGGTGCCAAGTCCAAAGGAATTTTTTGGTAAAGGTCAAATTATCTTGAAGCAGAATCAAGTGCTCATTGCTGCCAGTGAGCCTCGTGCTGATGGTTTAGCCGTTGCTTGGTGAAACTATAGCGCAACTCAATTGAATGAAGTACAAATTTATCTGTGTCCATCTGTACGGCAGTTGCTTCAACGGGGGGAACCCCCCTTCGGGTTCGCAGTCCCCTACGGCGGGAAACCCGCCTGCAGGGCTGTCTCACCGCAACGCACTGCCTCGTCCATCTGTGGTTCTTATTTCTTAATGTATTGCACTCAACTCCCGAACCGCTATAACCTTATAGCAGGGTAGAACCAGCTCTTTCAAAATGTCTGATTTCTGCCTTTTGTCTGATGCGCTGTATGCACAGATGGACTCATATCAAGTCCGGTTGAATACTTATCATTACCCGAATAACCCCACCCCGTAAAGCTGCGCTTCACCTCCCCTCCCCGCGAGCGGAGAGCAGCGCCGTGCGGGGGTTCCCCCCGTTGAGGCGACTGCGGGGGAGGGGATTAAGGGGTGGGGTGCAGTTAACGTGGAAATCATAACTAATTAACCGAACATGATATCATGCCGCAGACAACCAGGCTCATGTTTTACTCTTGACAAAAAAATCTTTAAGTTTTCACGAATCCTATATACTAAAAACAAAACATATCTCACACTGAGATGTCAGCACCCCTGGCTGGCGGCTCGGGGCTTCTAGCCTCAAACCTAAGCGGATTAGCTGACCCGACTCAGTACCGAAGCGTACTACGTTATTGGTAAGTGTTCAAGTTCTCACTCCGGGATGCGTTCGCGCAGCGTGCCGATAGGCATAGCCAGTCCCGGACTCTGAAACCGGACGATTAAACAGGTTTAGAGGGTTAAGCCAGTGTCGCAAGCGAAAGTACCGACCAATAACTTTGTCAAGGCTAACATTACTCCCACTTGGGAAGGCACATCGAGTGCAAAACCGTTATGCGTACAGGTGAGTCCAGTCAGTCATCGGCGGGTTTCCCGCCGTAGGGAACTGGCTCTCCCGTTGGGGTGAACGATTTGAGATGGCAACTGTCCCATTGAAAGTACATTACAAAGGTACACCGAATCTAGTAACCCCAAGGCGGTAATGGTTCACAACAAAGAATGTGTATTGCCGTCCTATAAGGACGGGGTTTCTACCCAAATTTTCGATGAAAAAATAGTTGATGAAAAACGTTTCTCTCCTGATATCTTGCACCTATCCGTATAAACCACAATAAAGCAAAAAGCGCAGAAAGAAAGTTACATTTTCTTATGCGGTTCTTTATCGAAAATAAAGCACTTTACGCTTAGTACTTAGTGTTTCAATAACATTTATTTTTTCAGGTGCAAGATGTGAATCTCTTAATCTTGGCGTTCTTGGCTCAGGAGCGGTTTATTAAAAATTCATTGTTTATAATCGCTGAGGGGGTAGGTGCATCATGTCTAAATGTCCTATTTGCGAAAGTGACACTAAGAAAATATTAAATGTAAAAGAAATGGTTCAAGGAACGCGAGAGATATTCCGTTATGGATTATGCTCTGAGTGTCACACCTTGTTTTTACTTCCAGAAGATATTCCTGACAATCTAGCTAAGTACTACGAAGATTATGATGCTCTTTCTTCAGCCAATACCTTTAATATCAAAGAATGGAAGAAAAAAATAAAAAATATTTTTATATATCCTTACTATAGATACCTCATGCTCAATAATAATTTGAGAAGCAAAGCTATATATAGTATTTTGGAACAAAGATTAAGTCTTGGATTAAGAGCATTGATTGGTGTTATACCAAGCTTAGATGCTCAGATTCTTGATATTGGTAGTGGTAGTGGCTCTTTAGTACAAATTTTGGTTGAGTTTGGATTTATAAATACTATAGGATGTGATCCTTTTATTGACGCTGATCTTGTATTTAATAATGGAGCTAAAATATTGAAGAAGGATTTACCGAGCATGACTGGTAAATTCGATTTAATTACATTAAACCACTCATTTGAGCATTTTCCTAATCCTTTTGAAGCGGCAGCCAAAATAGATGAACTACTTAAGGTGGGAGGTATATGTATTTTAAGATTTCCGAATTTTGATTCAATAGAATTTAGGAAATTTCAGGAAAACTGGTGGGGATTTCATGCCCCTCGTCATTTTTTCATATACTCCCGAAAAAGCCTAGAAATTATATTTAACAAGACGAATCTTTCAATATACAATTCTTATTGTGACTCTCAGTGGTTTAACTATGTCCATAGCTATGAATATTCTTTAGATATTGACCATCGTTCACCTATCTCAGCGACAAATGGAGGAGGTCTATGGATCAACGAAGATATAACCTACTGGAGTAAAAAAGCAAAAAGAGCTAATGAAAAATTAGTTGGAGACTGGATTGTATATTATCTCCGAAAAGATAGATGAATAATGTTTTGAAATTTTTTTAGAAGTCAATACTATTCAGTTAAGGATTTTTTATGACAGCGTATCCCTCACGGGACGCTTTGCGACGAGTCCGTGGCACGAATGTGCCGCCCTTGTACAGGTGTAGAGACGTTCCATGGAACGTCTCTACAAAGGTTACTCTACTACCTGTCCGGTTCTTCCAGCTTTCTGCATGGATAACTCTTCTGATGGAATATCCTCACCGTTCCTCTGTAGCTTGAACTTGAACTGATACACACCATCGGCAAGAGTGACAGTTGCAACTGAATCTACTGTGGTTCTCATCAGTTCGTATGCCGCTTGGTTTGCCGTCATTTGATGACACTCTGGATCGTGGGCAATCCAGACAGCGGCTGGAACAATTTCCATGAATGCTTCCAGTTCCTCAGCTCTTGCTCTCGCCAGTGCCTCACTTTAGTAGAATCAAAAAATTCTAAATTCTTTGCATAATTGTGTAAAACCCCATACCTACTTTTGGTAAAGTAATCTAGAGCCTCTAGAACTTCTAGACAATCCAAAACCTGGACTCATGAAAGTAATTCATGGTACATGGATACCCAACACAGTCGCTGACTTTATTCAGCCAGGGTCTTTTTATCTGTGGGTAGAAACCCCTGAACTCAAAAAACATCGTTACAAAAATCAACAAATTCACCCTGGACATCTAGCACAGGATGAATTGGTAGCTTTTTTAGCCCAATTAGGCATCAAAGAACCAGCAGCTACCTTAAGCGATCGCATATCTCCCAAATACTTTGCCCTACCAACTGCCAATAATCAGCCCCTTCCTTCACCGGAATTAATTAAGTATTTGGAAATTGAAATTCCTGAAGAATATGAAGGATTTCAATACTGGCAGGTAGATTGTTATGAGGCTGTAATATCTGTCAAAACTGATTCTTATCGAACCTCGAAAGCCATCAATGCTATAAAACTCCTCAATGAAATCCACTTTTTAGCACTATATAGTTCAGGCGAAATTCAACTTGGCTCAGACCTCTTGTTTTGGTATCACTACACTCAAGCCTTTAAACAAGTCATTCTCAAAGACCAATATATTCCTGCACTAAAATACCGTGAATTAGAAGCTACCGTTACTAAGATTAATAAAAAAGCCAAGAAAAAAACTGAGCAAACACAGCCATTTGAAATCTACGCCACTTGGGAAATTATTTCTGAACAATACGAATCAAACCTGAAAAAGTATATCGAATATATGCCGCTAATTTGTGTGGCGGGTTCGGTATCACCTAGTGATCCGGTGGACTTCTTTGATAAAGAAAAGCTTTTGCGTCACTTCAGTGAGTTTCTCCTTCACGATCTAGTCACCCACACACCCTCAACGGCTGCTTTTGACAAACAAATTGCTGATTCCCTCATTCACCATTGCTTACATCCAAACAGCTACAACCCACAGACAACGGATACTGCTTTAGAAGAATACAAGCAATGGTTGACATGGAAAACCAAAATTACCCGTACCCAAAGCGACTCCCCTTTTCATCTCTGCTTTCAGTTGCACTCTCCTCCCCCAGAGACAATAGATAACTGGCAAATTCAATTCCTCGTAGCTAGCAAACAAGATCCCTCGCTGAAACTAGCGCTGGCTGACTACTGGACAATGAGTCAAAAAACCAAAACAGGGGTACACAAGCAGTTTGGCAAAGACTTTGAAACGGATCTGCTGCTGAATCTGGGCTATGCAGCACGTATGTATCCTCAGCTATGGCAGGGATTGGAAACACAACACCCCACGGGACTGCAACTCAGCCTAGAAGAGGCTTTTGACTTCCTAAGGGAAAGTGCTTGGGTACTGGAAGATGCTGGTTTCAAAGTCATTGTACCTGCCTGGTATACACCTGCAGGTCGCCGTCGGGCAAAAATTCGCCTGAAAGCATCTGGTAGCAAACTATCTGCAACGAAAAGCAAGACAAAAAGCTATTTCAGCCTTGACTCACTGGTAGAGTATCAGTATGAACTGGCAATTGGTGACCAAGTTGTAACTTCACAGGAATGGGAACAACTCATCAACGCTAAAACTCCCCTGGTGCATTTTCGCGGTCAATGGATGGAATTAGACCGAGATAAAATGCAGCAGTTCCTGGAATTTTGGCAGTCACACGCTGATGAAAAATCAGAAATGACGATGCTAGAGTTCCTGCAACGTAGTGCTGAAGCGGGTGACGACTGGGAATTTGAATATGACGAATTTTTGTCTGAAACAATGGCAAAGTTGCAAGACAAAAGCCGCCTGGAACCCATTTCTGAGCTGCTACAGTTGCAAGGAAATCTGCGTGAGTATCAAAAGCGCGGCGTCTCATGGTTGCAATACTTGGAAAGATTGGGATTGAATGGCTGTCTGGCGGACGATATGGGCTTGGGTAAGTCGGTGCAGGTGATTGCTAGACTCGTGCAGGAGAGAGATGAGGGAGATGGGGGAGTAACATCCTCCGTAATGCCTACACTATTAATCGCTCCGACTTCAGTTGTGGGAAACTGGCAGAAAGAAATCCTCAAATTTGCACCTCATCTTAAAACGATGGTGCATCACGGTAGTAACCGTATTCAGCAACAGGCAGACTTTAAAGCAGCGAGTCTACAGCATGATGTGGTGATTAGTTCCTTTACCCTGGCTCGCAAAGATGAAAAACTACTTAGTAGTGTCAACTGGCAGCGGGTGGTACTGGATGAAGCGCAAAATATTAAAAATCCCAAAGCTGCACAGACCAAAGCAATTTTGAAACTCTCAGCAAAACACAAACTTGCCTTAACTGGAACTCCTGTAGAAAACCGCTTGCTAGATTTGTGGTCAATTTTTAACTTTCTCAATCCTGGCTACTTGGGGAAAGAAGCGCAGTTTCGCAAGTCCTTTGAGATTCCCATTCAAAAAGAGAATGACAAAATAAAATCAACGACTCTCAAAAAGTTAGTTGAACCATTGATTTTACGGCGCGTCAAGACTGACCAATCTATCATCAATGATTTGCCAGATAAAATTGAACAAAAACTCTACACAAATTTAACGAAAGAACAGGCATCACTCTACGAAGTTGTTGTCAAGGATGTGGAGGAAAAACTGCAAACAGCAGAGGGAATTCAACGCAAAGGATTAATCCTCTCAACGCTGATGAAATTGAAGCAGATTTGCAACCATCCAGCACAGTTTTTACAAGATGGGAGCGAATTTTTACCTGAGCGATCGCATAAATTAAGTCGTTTAGCAGAGATGGTGGAAGAGGCTTTATCAGAAGGAGAAAACCTCCTCATTTTTAGTCAATTCACTGAAATTTGCGAAAATATAGAGAAATATCTCAAACATTCTCTCCATTGCAATACCTACTATCTACACGGGGGTACTAGCCGCCAAAGACGGGAAAAGATGATTGCAGAATTCCAAGACCCAGAAACAGAATCATCTGTTTTTATACTTTCTCTGAAAGCAGGTGGTGTTGGCATTACCCTTACGAAAGCTAACCATGTTTTCCACTTTGACCGTTGGTGGAATCCAGCAGTAGAAAATCAAGCAACTGACAGAGCTTTTCGTATTGGTCAAAAGAAGAATGTTTTTGTCCATAAATTTGTTGCCATTGGCACTTTAGAAGAGAGGATTGACCAAATGATTGAAGATAAGAAAAAACTCTCTGCTGCTGTCGTTGGTGCTGATGAGTCTTGGTTAACAGAATTGGATAATGAAGCTTTTAAGGAACTTATCGCGTTAAATAAAAGCGCGATATTAGAATAGAGAACTCAGAACTCCGCAGCTAGGAACTCAGAATTTTGGGTTATAACAACTAAGTCCTATGTTCTGAACTTTAGGAGTCAGTGATGAAGAGGGAGCCAGCAAAAACTTTTCAGGATTTGATTGTTTGGCAAAAGGCGCATCAATTTGTTTTAGGAGTCTATCAATTTAGTGCTGATTTCCCCAAAACAGAGGTTTACGGATTGACTTCTCAACTGAGGCGAGCAGCAGTTTCTATTCCAGCTAATATTGCAGAAGGATTTAGGAAAAAAACGGCTCCTGATAAACTACGGTTTATCAATATTGCCCATTGCTCTTTAGAAGAGTGCCGTTATTACTTGATTCTAGCAAAAGACCTTGAGTACGGGAATAGTTTAGAATTGACATCTCAACTTGAAGAAGTCAGCAGGTTACTTACAGCCTATTCTACTTCCATTCTCAATTCCGACTCCTGAGTTCTGAGTTGTGCATTCTGAGTTCTTTTCTGGAGGAATTTATGGCTAAATTTAGTCGAACTTGGTGGGGCGATCGCTTTATTAAAGCACTAGAAGCTTTTACCGATGAAGCCAGACTACAACGCGGACGTTCCTATGCTCGTGGTGGGAAAGTGTTGAGCTTTGAAATTGAGCAAAATCACATCACAGCTATGGTAAAAGGGTCAGTTAATCCCTACTTTGGAGTTTACAAAGAACCAACATACAACATTTCAATAGAAATTACATCCATTGCCAAAACACGCTGGAATGAAATTATCCAGCAACTTTCATCTAAAGCGAGTATTGTTTCTCGGCTACTACTTAACGAAGTCCCAGAAAACATTGAAGACTCTTTTTCGGAATCAGGATTACACCTATTACCTCATAGCAAAAAGGATTTCAAAACTTCATGCTCTTGTCCAGATTATGCCAATCCCTGCAAACACATTGCTGGGGTTTACTATCTCGTTGCTTCTCAACTAGATCAGAACCCATTTTTGCTATTTGAACTACGGGGATTATCGAAAGCAGAACTTCAGGCAAAACTAGCTGAATCACCTTTGGGTAAAGCGCTTTCTGAGGAACTTGATGCTAAAGAAATTGAGATAGAAGCTTCGACTTCTTTGTATACAAAGCTTTCTAAACAGCAGATAGACCAAAAGCCTAGCGCAAGGGAATTTTGGTTAGGGACAAAGCGATTACCTCAAACGATTGAAGTTGCAACTCCCAGCGCAGTTTCAGCAATTTTGATTAAGAAACAGGGTGATTTCCCAGCTTTTTGGCAAAAGGATAATTCTTTTATTGAAGCAATGGAGGAATTATATCAGCGAGTGAAAACAAAGAATCAGAATTTGATGTAACTGATAATCTTTGTTGTAGGAAAGACTAGGCAGCAGCGTTAGTCTTTAGTATTCACCCGTTGCTTGCTAGTTCGGTTTTTGATAACTCGTGCAGGTACACCGACAACGACGGAGTAGGGAGGAACATCTTTGGTCACAACCGCTCCTGTACTAATGACACTACCTTCACCAATAGTTACTCCGTTTAATATCGTCACTCCATGACCCAGCCAACAATCATCCTCAATCACAATTCCCTTGCGAGAAATACCTTGGTATTTAATTGGCTCTATGGGATTTGAAAAATTATAATTATTTGCATATATTCCAGAGTTTGCTGCAATAAGACATCGCTTGCCAATTTTGATGTCTCCAGATCCAGCAATACAAACACCAGGACCGATGAAAGTATCTTGTTCGATGTGTATGTAAGTGTTCTCCAAACACTGGATATTAACGTTACGCTCAATCGTAACTCCATTGTCCAAATAAATTTTATTATTTTTGTGTCCTCGTGCATCTATACGAACACCTTTGAAAATACGCACCCCGTTTCCAATTTCAATAGAAGAAGTCCCGGTAAATTTAACCCCCTCTTGAATATAAACTGAGCTACCTATCCGTGAAAAGATACTACGATATACCAGATTTCGCAGCTTTGGTCCTAAATCAATTATTGAAATTTCTCTTAATAAAGTAGTTACTAAAATTTCTTGTAAACGTATCCCTGTTGAAAAAGAATATTCGGTAGTCATGAGTATTTCCTTTAGATAATAATGCAGTAAATTAAGCCTTAAAAAATTTGTCAACAACCGTTGCTGAGGTCTACTATCTGAGAAAGTTCCGTACCGGAACAAGACCAAAAAAGGCTGGTTTATTCAGTCAAAACTTACAGTTCTTACTGAAAGAGCGGTGTAACTCAGCAGAGCAATGACTAACCTGGCTTCAAAATGGAGGAGATTAAGCTAATACTCCGTTCCCACAGCTTAAAACTCTGGGATAAGTACTAAAATGTACTTTTAAGAAGTAATTCTTGCTAAGCAAAAAAAGACTTATCGGAGTATTTAATCAAAGATTAATTGCTTAAAAAGCCAGCAATTCAAAGCAAACAGATTTCACCTAACACCATCTCGACAAAGCCTTGGCTTAAGTTCTTCCATATCTAGGAGAACAGGCTAGAGTCGCAGATACCGTAGCAGTGTTACCAAGTTTTTGTAGCTACTTTAAAAACTCAGGTAACAACGTCTACTATAAAATTAGGGTTTTAGAAAGCTTCAGAATCTTGTTAGCTAAAAAACAAAAACACTAACTGGATTTAGCTTATCTCTCGCAAGGCTGGACAGCATTAAGCCCATGCCTCTGATATCTACCACGAGAGCAATTCAAATTTTTCAACTTAGGGTGGAGTCAAACCACCAGGAATTCGTACAGCAGAGACTCTTTGAACAACGGGATTATATCCCAGGAAAAGAGAACCTTTTAACAGTGTTTGGTGGATGTGAGCCTGGAGGGTTGATGGAATAAAACCTGGTCTGATCATAGGAATAACTTCTGAGGCTCTAATTCAGAGTTGCACTATATGCACAAACTCTTTACTTTGCAACTGTCTTTAGACAATTTTAAGTACTCGGTTTAAGTGTAATGTAGGACAAATTCAAATAGCACTGGCTTCGGAGGTATTTAATAGAAATTTTACGAATACTTTACCAAATCTTTATAAAAGTTTAGCTGAATTTATAGTTTAAAATTTCAACAAACTGCCTTTGTGATTCGTTGGCTCATCTAAAATGAGTAAGTTGGCGGGACGAAAAAGTACAAAGGCGATCGCTCCTGCCGCTTTCACTGTACTCTAAATCCTCTCTTGCTAAGGGTTACATATTACAGAGCGATTTACTCAGTTGCCATAATTTTTGGCGGGCTTGGTGATTATATGCCTGCGCGATGGCTTGAGACTCTTGCATCTGGTCAAAATACTTGCCTGTGACACCTTCTAGCTGATGAGATGTTGCAACATAAATGATTGCATCTGCGCCTGACTGCACACTACCTCGATACTCTCCAAACATCTCGCGCACCATCTTTGTATTCAAACGAGATCCAGGATTCAAGCAATTAACTGTGATGCCCTTGTTTTTGAGTTCCTCAGCCAAATCAAAGGTAAACATTATACCTGCCAGTTTGCTTTGGCAATAAGCTTGCATGGGATCATAGTGTTGCTCCAGCATGACATTTTCAAAATCAATTGGCTGCTGTCCAAAAGAGGCAACATTAATAATTCGTGAGGGTACTGTATGCTGTAAACAAGGCAATAGCAGGTGAGTCAGCAAAAACGGGGCAAGGTAATTGACTGCCAAGCGCAACTCATAGCCATCCTGGCTCAATGCACGCTGTGTATCTGTGAGATCACCCGCACCAATGCCTGCATTGTTGATTAAAGTATTTAAAGTGCAGTGCTGAGATCGCACGGCTTCTGCCAAACGCCGCACATCGGCAAGCGATGAGAAGTCTGCTAGATAGTATTCCAGGCGATCGCTCCCGGTTGCAGCAAAAATTTCTTGCAGTGTTACTTCTGCTCGTTCTCGACTACGCCCATGCAAAAGGACAGTTGCTCCCATCTTTGCTAAGTCATGAGCGGTCTGTTTCCCGATACCGTCTGTTGAACCTGTTACCAGAATCACCTGGTCTTGAATGGCTGTCATAGGTTGATAGCCTCTTCTAAAGAAGGCAGCGTTTCAGTGGCTGTCCATTGACAAAATGACTCTCGACTAGTTCAGCAATATCTGCACGTTTGAGGCGACCGTAATAATGTTTGTTAGAGGCAATTTTTTTCTGAATTTTTGTAGGTAACCACGACACTTCATGAGGCTTAGGTTGAGAAATCATAGCAACAGCTCCAGCTTCACAATGGTCGAGACAACCAGAGCGACGAATTTCCACCTGATTTTCTAGCTGTCGCTGTGAAATCTCCTCCTCGAAGGCTTGATAAATTTCCAGCGCTCCACAGTTATGGCAGCAACCCTCTGGATCATTGGCATCACGTTGTTTTGTACAGACAAACAGGCGATATTTGGGTGAATTCATACTGGTATAATGTGAGCCATCACTCATATGATACGAGTGATAACTCACTTTTAGCAACTCGCATTTGATTTGGTGATTCCGATGCCTCGCAAAATTCCCACCATACCCCGTAAATTGCCGCAGCAAGACCGTTCCAAAATAACAGTCGATGCCATTTTGACTGCAACTGCTCGCATTCTCACTGACGAGGGGTATGACAAAGCAAGTACAAATCGGATTGCAGAGCTAGCTGGAGTGAGCATTGGATCGCTGTATCAGTACTTCCCCAACAAAGAAGCCTTAGTCGCTTCACTTGTCGAGCATCATGTCAATGAGATGATTGAGTTGGTCGAATCGAAACTAAAAGATTTGTTCGATGCTCCGATAGAAGTTGCTTTGCCTGAATTAGTGAAAGCGGCGATCGCAGCTCACGCAGTCAATCCAAAACTGCATAAAGTGCTGGATGAGGAAGTCCCTCGAATTGGTCGGCTTAAGCAAGTCGGGAATGCAGAAGAACAAATTAACGCTTTGCTTCGGTCTTATTTAGAGAGATGGCGAGATCAAGTTAAACCACAAAATCTCGATTTGACAGTGTTTATTTTAGGGCGCACTGTTGAATCTTTAACCCATGCAGCAGTTATTGAATGTCCTGAATTGCTGAGCGATGGGCAACTTGAGCAAGAGATTACAAATCTTTTATTGTCCTACCTGGTGGAAAAACAGAACGAGCACGAGTGATACAGCAGAATTCAGCAGTCACGGGTCAGGAGTCAGGAGTAAAACAGCTTTCATATCTGGTGCGTAAAGTCTAGGTTGTTTACCTCACGCAGGAACAAACTGCTGTATTTAGAACCACAGATGCACACCGATTAACACTAGTTATTTATCTGTGTGCATCTGTGTCCATCTGTGGTTTCATTTTCATACAGCACAATTCAGGAGTCAGGAGTAAAACAGTCTTCATATCTAGCGCGTGAAGTCTAGGAGCTGTACCTCACGCACGAACAAACTGCTGTAAATTTGATACCCCTTCTTACCAACCGTCACAGTCCTAGCTATTCGTCGAGATTAGAATTTTGACTCACTGCTGGTTCAATCTCACAAACAACTTCATGTAAATAAGTCGTTGGAGCCTTGACAAACAAGGGCATCATCTGTTTCAAGATATTATCGTAAGCCTCGCTATGATTAGCTTCCATATCTTCCACGTTTTCCCAAAAAATGACCGCAATTCCTTTGTCAGTTCCCGGTTCTTGCAGCATATATGCTTTTTTGAAGCCTTGGGTATAAGTTGAGACAGCTTTTTCGTAAAGTCTTTTAGCTTCTTCAAACTTGCCTGGTTTAAATTCTCCTATTGCAACATAGGCAAATTGATGTTTCAAGAAGTCATGGAAATCTGACATTTTTTTCTCCTTGGATAAAGTTACTGAAAAAGTTCAGATATTCCTTATTATCTAAGGGAAAGATGTTTCATTTTTGTCAGTTCTCCTTCCGAAAGGCGTAAACCAGCAATATTTGGACAGGAAAAGGTTTCTCTACCTCCACATCGGCGATAAATGAGTTCTATTATTTGCTCGGCTGAGTTGCCAAGGAACCACTGGCACAAGCAGCCATCATCTTGAGGAGTCATAGACAAGGGAATAAAACCCTTTTTCTGCCACGCCGCTGCTGCTGCATATATATCGTTAACCCGAAGGGCAACGTGATGGACGGCGTTGACACCGCGCTTGTTCAACAAGATGTCAAGTTTATCGTTCGGCGCATGAGGTACAAGTAACACGAAGATGACACCTGAAGGCATTAACGCTGCGAGGAAATACGTTGATATGTCTTGCGGCAATGCATCAAAGTTGGAGCAAAAGTCATCGGGCCATAGTCCTGGTCCTTCAGTGATTTGGGCACCGTACTTCACCAGTGCATCAGCGTAGTTTGTCAGGGTTTCTCGCTCAGGAAACAGCAGCACAAAGTGGTCTACGATAACTGACTCGCCAAATAGCGTTATAGAAGAGGATGAGTTTAAAAATTCCGGAGTCTTGCAGTTTTCCTTGTACAATAGAACTCCGTCAGCTTCGACAAAAGGTGACTCACTTGCAGTCAAAGTTTCATTTGAATTGTAAGCTGTTGTAGAAGTTGCTAAATACTGATTTTTCATATTGCTCTCCTTTCAAACCAAACTGAACTGCCGATCAAGAAATTTCCATGTCTTCCACAAAGGGTTAACCTCAGGAATGACACACTTGAAAACAGAACCTGAATGAATATGCGAGGAAATAACTTTATAGGCAGGCTTTTCCTAAAGCCAATCCAGAGAGCTTTTAAACAAAATTCTGAGGAGGCTATAATTAAATTATAACCGATGTATAAGTTTACAAAACTTTAAAAACTTAACTTAGAAAAAATTCTGTTGTCTAATAGCAATGGAATTGATATGGAGATAAAACTATGCTCACAATAGACCCCTCAAAATTCTCCAAGGGAGAACTTCCCCATCCACCTAAGTTTGAGCGTGTGGAAGATGAGCGTCTCCATCGCAAGCAGCGTTTGGCTGCTGCCTTTCGTTTGTTCGCTCGTTACGGATTCGATGAAGGCATCGCCGGACACATCACTGCTCGCGACCCTGAGTTGCATGACCATTTTTGGGTTAACCCTTTTGGGCTGTACTTTGGTCACATCCGAGTTTCAGATCTTGTGCTGGTCAACCATAAGGGTGAGGTCGTTGAGGGTGACAAGCCAGTAAATGCTGCTGCTTTCGCTATACACTCGCAGATCCATAAAGCGCGACCAGATGTAGTAGCGGCTGCTCACGCACATTCCCTTTATGGCAAAACCTGGTCAACTTTGGGACGCCTTCTCGACCCACTTACCCAGGATGCTTGCGCTTTCTATGAAGACCACGCTGTGTTTCAGGACTATACTGGAGTGGTGCTGGATTTGGAACAAAGTCAGGATATTGCCACTACTCTGGGGCAAAAGAAAGCGGTCATTCTTCGCAACCATGGTTTACTGACAGTTGGTCGCTCAGTGGATGAAACAGCGTGGTGGTTCATCACAATGGATCGCTCGTGTCAATCGCAGTTAATGGCTGAAGCAGCAGGGAAGCCAGTGCTGATTAACCCTGATACCGCTAGTCTGACTTATCGCCAAGTTGGATCACATTTCATGGGTTGGTTCAGTTTCCAGTCACTGTATGACATGATTGTCCGCCAGCAACCCGACTTATTGGACTGAATGTCGAGCAAAGGAGTGTAAAGACGTTGCACTGGAACGTCTTTACACACACGGATTACTCTACACCCTCTGCGACAGCGCTTTCAACAAACGCTGAATCTCTTCAACGGTGTTATAGTGTACAAGCCCAATCCGCAGAAGTCCCCCGCTTGACTCAACTCCTAACTTCTCGGTAAGACCAAGCGCATAAAAGTTGCCGTTCCAAGTAAAAATACCCTGCTCACCCAACGCTTTGGCAATGGCGTGAGGTGGTTGCCCAGCAAGTCGGATGCCAACGGTTGGTGTCCGCCAGTCAAAGCGGGTTGGATCGGTGATGCCGTATAAAGTTAGATCAGGAACTTGTAACAATCCTGTAACCAACTTTTGGCACAAATCTCTTTCGTATTGCTTAATTGCGATCATCGCTGCTAACAAAGCTTCTCGGCGGTTCTTAACACCTGGCAACACTCGATGACCTATTTGGGTTAAGTAGTTGATTGCTGCCACCAACCCCGCTAGCCCCTCGTAGTTCTGGGTTCCAGTTTCCCAACGAGATGGAAGTTCTTCTGGGGCTGGCTGGACTTTGTAAGGACGCAGCCGTTCAAGATGCTCACGCTTTGCATACAATACTCCAACATGGGGTCCAAAGAATTTATAAGCGGAGCAAGCGAGAAAGTCGCACTCAAGCACGTGTACGTCAATTGGAGCATGAGCAACGTAATGAACTGCATCAACAAAAACCATCGCCCCAACAGCATGAGCTAATTTTACAACTGTTGCCACGTCGTTAATTGTGCCGACAGCGTTGGACGCATACCCCACTGCAACTAATCGCGTCCGCTCATTCATCTGCTGCTGGAGATGGTTCATGTTTAGCGTGCAGTCTTCTACGTTGATATCAACCTCACGAATCACAACACCGGGTTCGGAAAGCGCATACCAAGGTGAAACGTTGGCATAATGGTCTAGCTTGGTGACAATAATTTCATCACCGGGTTGGAGTTCGCGGGCGATCGCTCGACTCAAGGTATACGTCAGCGTGGTCATGTTTGCACCAAAGACCACTTCGTCCAAATTGCACCCCAATAAATCAGCTATGGCTGCACGAGCTGAAGTGATGAGTGCATCTGTCCGCTGACTTGTGGCAAAAGCCCCGTGAGCATTGGCGTTTGACTTTAGTAGGTATTCGGCGATCGCATCTATCACGCTACTTGGCACCTGAGTACCACCAGGTCCATCAAAGAAAATCACAGGTTGATCATTGATTTGTTGTGAAAGTGCTGGAAACTGATTGCGTATCCACCCCAAGTCAAGGTCAACCATAAAAAACTCCTTTATTTTTGATAGAGGTTAACGTCTGGATATTTAATTTAATTTTTTACTAACACAGAACGCAGAAATCAGTTGTCAGAACGAGAGGCAATTTAAACATTTGGGATGCTCCCGTCGGTTGTACCGTCAAATAATTGCATTCTGAGTTCTGTGTTCTGAGTTCTCTTGTTCTTCTTCAATTCTCTTTGGACGGAATCAATCCTGGACAAGTTAACACAAACACATCTCTCACACCGCCCTCTAAGGCTATTGCATTGATAGCAGACGTAAAATGGAAAAATTCCTTGTCGCTGAATACTAACATTTCCCCAGGATTGAGAATTTTGTTCAAAACTGGGCTGTCATCCTTAGATTTATAGAGATGAGTTTCTCCCCCTTCAATCCTTTCTCTATTCACAGAGAATATACAAATCATGTCTACTCCATCTTTATGGATTCCCTCTGGGGCTGGTTCGCCTATTTGCTCTGAGGAAGCGGTGATTCTAATCTGATGAACTGCAACTTCTTTGTAGGTTGAGCAGACTTTACAAAACTCGAAAAATTCTAAAATAATTCTCTGAAAATCTTCCAATTGTATCAGTTCATCATCTAGTTCTGGATACTCCCTGACTAGATTACCCAGTAAAGGATTATATTGTCTTGCCTGATAGAAAGGTCTATGGGGCAGCTTGATTATGCTGTTGCCAGAAATTTTAAAATGAGAGAGTCGCCTAAAACGATAGTTGCCTGCCAAATATGGATCTACAGGAAGCTTGTTAAACAAAGGCTTCAGCTTATCTACATTTATAGAAGATATGTTTTCTAAAGCGTAACTGGTAATACAATTAAAGTCTTTTTTTCGTAATTCCAACATTTTACTATCCTCCTCAGGTTGACCAAATATAGCCATGTTGACACTTTCAAAAATTTGGCTTGGCTATATGGTCGAACCCAATGTGAAAATTTCCAGTCAAAATGTGAACCATTCTACTGCTAAGAAAAAATTTCCTTGGCGCAAAAAATCCCCTTGAGCTATGCTCAATTTTTGCTAGCAGCTATAATGCTCAAATTGTTGATGCTAATCTGGCACCGTTAAATTTTGTTATTTTACAGTTTCGATAATTTTCAGATTTATTTAACTTAGTTTTTTGTGGTTTTCTTTAGATGTTGGTGCTTTTGTTTTACACCTTTTTCCTTAATTATAAGCAAGGAAAACCTGACCCGCCATATTGATATAAATATTGTATGAATCTAGTTCCTATACCGCTGTAAACGACGATAAGCCCTTATGCTCCTCCTTTTGGAGGATTTTACTGTAAATTTTTTTCTAGCTTTCCTGCCTGATTGTACTCTCAAAGGAAGTCACAATCATAGTGTGAATTTAGGTAAAGATGTTGAAGAAAAAATTATTTCTCGTGTTAATAAAATAATGAAGTTAAGGTTTTAAAACCCTAAAAAAGCAAAATAGCAGTCATCTAAAATAGAATCAAAAGGGCTTTCCAATAAACCTAGGCTCAAACGCTTCATTCAACTCGTAATCCGGTGTAGTTCTTGGGAAAGAGACTGCAGCAGAACTGATTGGGCTGAGTGCAGGAAGAAATGATCGCCTGTAAACATCTGTAGAGAAAATGCAGCATTTGTTTGGTTCTGCCAGGCTTGGAGTTCATCGTAACTCGCTTCTTCATCCTCTGAGCCACCATAAGCACTGATAGGACAGTTCAGGGGTGGCTCGGTAGTATAAACATAGGTTTCCAGAACTGCAAAGTCTGCTCGTAAAATTGGGACAAGAAGTTGCATCAGTTCGGCGTTTTGCAGCACCGCTTCCGGAGTACCATTGAGACGGCGCAATTCCTCTTTGAATTCAGGCTCTGGAAGGGCGTGGATGGGTGGCTTTGGGTCAGGGATTTGAGGGGCACGCCGACCAGATACAAACAGGTGATCTGGAATAATATTATACTCTTTACGCAGTAGACGGACAAGCTCAAAGCTAACGAGCCCACCCATACTGTGACCGAAAAAGGCAAACGGTTTGTCTAAATGTGGCAGGAGAACAGGAGCAATGGCTTGGACTAGAGGTTGTAGCTGCGTGAATGCAGGCAACTTCATCTGTGTTCCGCGTCCTGGCAATTCGATGGGACACACTTCAACAGTTGTGGGTAGACTGCGAGACCATGTACGAAAAATCACAGAACTACCACCTGCGTAGGGGAAACAGAATAAACGCAGGGAAGCTTGAGGATTCGGTTGAGGACACGTCACCCAAGAATGAATTCGCGCACTTGTCATAACTATGAGTCTAATATTGATGCTCCCAATAGAGTACTACGTGTTGCAACCAGCTTTCTCCATCTTTTTCCCAAGACTTAGCGGTTTCATAACGAGCAAAGCAGCGACAACATCCACCGAACCTAACAATGAGGCAAAAATCCCCAAGCTTGTTTTGCTGTGTCAATGCAATTGTAGTTGCGCTTGGGCGCAACTAGGAACTTATTGGTTATGAGTTTCTTCCACCGTTTCTAAAAGAAGATGAGTTTGATGTGGAATGACTGACGTTAATGCTATCCTCTCCACTTCTTTCGCCGCTCGTGCTGTGCTTGTAATACTGCTGGTAATAGCTATATGAGGCTGGGGTGGCATCTTTGGATTTATTGGCGATCACCCCTAAAATAGGTGTGCCAGATACTTGGAGTTCTTCTAATGCTTGCTGGAAGATAGTACGTTTGAGATTGCCCAATCCAGCGACTAGTATAAGTCCATTGGTATTAGCAGCCAGCAGGTTAGCATCAGCAAATCCTACGAGAGGCGGCGTGTCATAAATCACTAAATCAAAAGCACCTTGCAACTCGCTCATCAGATCCTGCATTTTCTGAGACGCAAGCAACCTGATTGAGTCAGGAGGAATTGGACCAGCACTAAGGACAAATAGGTTATCTTCTAAGGGCGATCGCTCAATCACATTGTTCCAGTCTAGGTCTTGTGAAATGACATCGGTCAATCCCTGAATATTCATCAAACCGACGCGATTATGAATTGTGGGAGAGCGGAGATTGGCATCTACTAGTAGGACTCGTTGCCCCATTGCTGCTGCTGCAAGCGCTAGATTTATTGCCACAGTCGTCTTACCATCTTCTTCTGCCGCCGAACTAATAACCAGTGAACGGATCGGTGTATCCGAGCCAAGAAGAAGAATATTGGTATAAAGAGAGCGAAAGACTTCAAAAAAGGAGGCTCTAGCTGCTTGTTGTAATCCACCACCGGCTTCTTGCCGAGCTAATGTTCCAAGTTCTTTTCTTAAGGGAACGACTCCTAATAGTGGTAATCCTGTCGCTTCCTTCAGGTCTTTAGAAGAATATAGGACATTGCTGAGCTTATCCGCAACTAAAGCTGCACCTGTACCCAACAGCAAACCTAACATTGTCCCCAAAGCTAAGTTACGTTTGGCACTGTCTGCCACAGCCCTTGGTTCTTTCACTTCCTGGAGTTGGGGGTCGAGTAACTTCCAAGATGGTAACCTTTGAGCTTGCTCAATCTGCAATGCTTGTTTTTTGGTTGAAAATTGAGTCAGACCTTCAGTGGCAATCTTTAATTCCCGCTGAATGTTATCGTATTCACGGATAGTGACTGCTAACTCTCTAAGATACTTATTGAAAGAATCAATTTTTTCTCCCAAAGATTTATCACGCGCTTGCAGTGCCCGGATACGGCTTTCATAATCTCTTTTCACGCGGTTCTCTTCTGCAGTAAGCATTGGCAGTAAGTTTGCCTTCTGCTCCTGTAAAAACTGCATACTAGGGTTATTATTTGTTAATTTAGCTGCACTTTTTTTGCCCTCAATTTCTACTGTTTGGATTTGATCCAGTATCTTTTGGTAGCGAGCATTTTCGCTCAGCACCGAATTCCCAGCTCTCTCGCCAGGCTGTTGCGCTAATTCCCGTTTCAAGTCCTGATAGGTCGCTAGCATTTGTTCTAGCTGCACCCGATTTTCTGCTCGCTGTTGCGTTAAAGTAGCAACCTGATTAGATATTTCTTGAGCTTTCTGTGCTGGTTCTACCAAGTCATTCTTTTGTCGAATGATTCGCAGTCTTTCTTGCCAGGCTTCAACCCGCTTCTCTAAAGGCTGTTTTTGTTCATCAACAAACTTTATTGCCTGCTTAACTTCGTCTTGACGTTCTTCCAGACTATATTGCACATAGGCATCTTTCACTAATGTTAAAACATCGCTTACTAGCTCTTGATCTGAACTTGTAAATTGGACTTCTAAAATATTTTGCTGTTGGGCTTGTATTTGTAAAATACCAGCGATTAAGTCGTAGTTCAGGTTTGGATATTTTGTGTGATATTTCTCCTGAAGCTTCTTGATCACCGGGTCTAGTATCACATGACTCTCTAAAACTTTGATCGTTGTCTGTACGACTTGTTCAGGAGGTGCTACCCCTTCTTGTGAACTTAGGGTTTGAGGGACATTGGATACTGCCCGACCTTCACCAGTCACAGGCTTAGTGAGAATCTCAAACTTGCCTTGATACACTGGAGGATCTGTTTCTGCCTTCAACACCGCTGCCGTAGCCACCACGCCTGTTACACCAGCAATCAACAAGGCGCGACGGCGGAGAGTTGCTCCAACTTGACCCAGATTCAATCCACCTTCTTCATTCGACTGGGCTGTGTAGGCTTGTGACAACGGGTGAGGATATCTGTCTGACTTCAGCATAGGCTTAGTAACTTGTCTAACTTATAGTTTTACGTGGTTGCACGCCTCGATTCAATCCTGGCATAGATAATTAAGTGTGTTCGATTGCCAAGTTATTCAACACACGCACAAAGGTTAATGAACATGTTAGCGAATCACATAGTTTTGACACCTTAGAGGGCTGTCTTGAGCTTCGTCATAAACCAAGTGATAGATACGTTACCCTGTCTGAAGTCTAAAAAAAATACTGATAAGACTGGAGGGATGCATTTATAGATACAGTACCATTACATTGAAAAATTTTGTAATTTATTTATATTTCAATGACATAATATGAAGATTTTATATAGAGTGACCATGCTGTTGGTATAAGGGTTAATCTGTTCATAAGAAATTTAAGAAACTCAATGTTGAAATACTTAATCGGGCACAAAGCTCTGTTTAGATATGTGTCGAATAGTACTTCTTTGACATTTATCTTGTTTAGTACATTCTTCTTATGCACTTGAGACTTTTCCGGATAAAACCCAGTGGTATCGATTTGACTTTCTTATCATAGGTATACACCAGAGATGAGAGTGCTAATGAGCACATTACCCTCTTGTTTAAAGGCGATCGCCATACGGCGGGCACTCTGAGCCATGACCTTTATGCGGGTAGTTGCTGCCATCAAGTAATACGCGCGTTGCATTGGCGAAGTAGCACCCTCACCCCTTCCCGTGTCCCAACTTGGGAGGAAAGTACTATCTTTGAGTGCAACGCGTGTACAAGGTATCCTACTACCCAACGGCTTGAAGATCAGCTGCCCCGTTCGTTTGTGAAACGGGGGAGGGGTTGCCACAAGGGCGATTTTTTGGGAGTATACGAGCGATCGCCTCTACAAGTTCCTATGGGGGGTTTGTCAACATTGACTTGACAGTTTCCTAGTAAGCGTTTTAGGGAAGACAGCGTTCACTACAGATGACACTTACACATCAATTTCATGTTGACTGCTGAGTAAGGAACAATGGAAAAACTAAAACGGTAGACTTCACAGCCTACCGTTTATGATACTGGGGCGCTAGGATTCGAACCTAGGGATGGCGGGACCAAAACCCGCTGCCTTACCACTTGGCTACGCCCCAACAATTTCATCCTTACATAATATAGCAGCGACACCTAGGGTCGTGTCAAGTACTTTGACAGATGTTTTCGGGCAAATACCAGAAATGCAACTTGAAATTTGAAATATTGTAGCGAGTATCAAGCACACAGGGGTTTCATCAAAGTGATAGAAAACGGAGCAACCTTGGCAGCAAGGCAGTTTCAAGTAGTACATATTTGGATTACAAGAAGACAAACTGCCTTGCTGCCGCCGAAAAGAGTACATATTTTAGTAAAGAAATAAGTAGGTCGGTACAAATAAAGTTAACAAGTTTTGGCAGTCATTAGTCCGGCGTCATTAGTAAGGGTTTTAGGCGTTTTTACATTTCTTAACGTAGTTCTGTTTATTTCCACCTATCTACTTATATAAGGTTGATCCGTTTTCTTATGATTTAGCCCAAGGGGTAGTAAGGGTTTAGGGACAACAAGAGCGAGTATGGATTTTAGCGGTATGCAATAGGTTTTGGTTGCTGACAGCACGCTGACTCCCTATACCACGTTAAATCCTGCTGCAATTTTCATGTGTTTGCCTTGATATTTTGCGTAGTTCAACTGTTTGTTCATTGCAAACACTAAATTAAAATATCTATCGTACTATTTAGCTTTGACCCAGAATTATTGTGATGAATCTCATAATCTGATATTTACCACTTGTAAGAGAAAAAACTCCTTAGTGTCACCACTATTTTTTTGCGAATCACTTATGTCATATACCAGGTCAGGCGTCAACCTTAATATCATTTTCTTATCGTTATATAAGTTTATACTAAAGAAAATTAAACACTCACAAACTAAGACCTACGACTATACCCAATATGTCAGTGGACGTGATTATGTTTTTGAACTAGCTGATAACCAGGCTAAAGGTTACATGACAGGACAGGGTAAAGGTATCAAACGCGGCGATTACATCATCTTATATAACGGCTCTAAATCTTGTCGCTATCAAGTTGAGGAAATTGATTACTACTCTGAACCACCAGATATGTGGATAGCTTTACTTGATGATATAAGCTCCCAATAAGAACTGGCTTATCATAACTTTACTTTATAGAGCCAAATACCAAAGTTTATAACAATTGGCATTCATAGTGTATGTAGAAGTTTTCTCGGATCTCGCTTTACCAGATCAAAAAATCTTCAGTCGGCTTGCAGCAATTTAATATTTTTATCGAAGAATAAGCAGACTTCCTATAATCAAGGTTCTCCGTGAGAATTCGGATAATTTTATCTGAATGTGTTGTTTTTATAAACTTGTGGAGAAATTGAGGAAATTCATTTATCCTATACTAAGATAAGAATACAAGCATCTCCAGAGTTTATACACAGGGTTGGTTATTTAAGTAGGAATCTACCACTGCGTAATAGAAAACGCAGGTATACATTCAGAATTGCAAATACTTTAATATCAGGGAAGTTTTAGAAGTGGATGCACCAGTTGCATCACTTAATATAGGCACAAACCTTCAAATGTTGGCACTGTACCTTGTTTAGGCAAGGTGCTATTTGGGTAGCCATAGCAGAATTACACATCGATAATGACTTTAGCTATGATGAGTTCAAAACAACTAAAGTACGAAATCTCAGAATCGTCGATAGTAGTAGCTGCTGTAGAGCAAATATCTTCCGATCTCGGCGGCGAAGCGGTCATCCTGAACCTCAAATCGGGTGTATACCACGGTTTGAATGAAGCGGGAGCGCGAATTTGGAATTTGATTGAGCAACCCAAGTCTGTGAAAGATATTAAGCAGGTGCTTCTGGAAGAGTATGAAGTTGAACCAGAAATTTGTATAAGCGATCTGTTGGCACTGCTAGACAATTTGAAAGATGCAGGGCTAATAGAGGTTAAGAATGAGACGGTTGTCTAGTTTTTTCAACCTTTCTAAGGGTAATGGCGCAGAGGGCCCGCTGAGTCCTCAGGACATGCTACGCGTTCGCGTTCGCGGAGCGTGCGCTTTGCGCTCAGCGTCTCCGAAGGAGATACGCGATGGGCAAAGCCCCGCCAAGGGCGATCGCCCTTTGGGCAGCTCCTTTTGGGAGCATCGCCATCTTCTTTTCATCATCACCTTTATTTTACTGGCAGCAATTAGGCTAGGGCTATGGCTTTTACCCTTTCGGAATTTATTGAAGCTTTTGCAAAAGATTAGCAAATCAAATTTTCTTGTTCCTTGTGAGGATAAAAGCCAAATTTCCGTAAGCAAGATTGTTTGGGCTGTGAACGCAGCCAGCCGCTATATGCCAGGTGGTGTTAAGTGTCTAGCCCGTGCTTTGACTACGCAAGTATTGATGAGTTACCACGGTCATACTCCTGAACTCCGTATAGGTGTTGCCAAAGGACAGGAAGGAAAATTAGAGGCTCACGCTTGGATAGAGTATCAGGGGCGGGTGGCGATCGGCAATCTTCCAGACCTTTCTCGGTTTATCCCACTGCCATCTCTGCAAGGAGTCAAACTATGAGCGGCATTATAGGCATATACTACCTTGATGGTCGCCCTGTAGACAGTGCAGACTTGGGGCAGATGGTTGATATCTTGGCGCATCGGGGACCTGATGGTGCAGACATTTGGGTCGATGGATCTGTTGGTTTTGGACATCGGATGCTATGGACAACACCGGAATCACTTATAGAGGAGTTACCTTTAGTCAGTCAAACTGGCGATTTGGTTATGACATCCGATGCACGCATAGATAATCGCGATGAACTTATCTGTGCGTTACAGTTTGATAACTGTCCACCCGAAAAAATCACAGATAGCCAGTTGATTTTGGCAGCTTATGAAAGATGGGGCGAGCAATGTCCAGAACATCTTTTAGGTGACTTTGCCTTCACCATTTGGGATAAGCGCAAGCAGAAACTTTTTTGTGCTAGAGACCATTTTGGAGTCAAGCCCTTTTACTACTATCATCAAGCAGGTAAAGCCTTTCTCTTTGCCTCTGAAATAAAAGCACTCGTTAGTTTGCCGCAAGTACCACGCCGCTTGAATGAGGTCAGGATTGCCGACTACTTGGCATTGATGATGGAAGACAAAGCCATCACGATTTACCAAGACATTATCCGGCTTCCCCCTGCCCACAGTATGGTGGTAAACCAGTCTGGTATCAGGTCATGGTCTTACTGGTCACTTAACCCCCATCATGAAATCCGGTTAGCTTCTCATGAAGCTTATGCAGAGGAATTTCGCAAAATCTTCACAGAGGCTGTAAGTTGTCGCATGCGGAGTGCCTTTCCCATCGTCAGCCACTTGAGCGGTGGATTAGATTCTTCTGCTGTGTCCTGTGTTGCGCGGGATTTACTTACGAAGTCTGGTAAAATTAAATTACACACTATCTCTAGTATTTTTGATAAAATTACTGAGTGCGACGAACGCCCCTACATTAACGCAGTGTTGGAGCAGGGGGGTTTCATTTCTCACTACGTTCATGGAGACGAGTTTGGTCCATTATCTAACCTAGATGAAATTTTCCAGTATGAAGATGAAGCTCTACTAGGACCGAGTCATTTTTATCCTTGGCATTTGAACAAAACTATTAAGGAACTGGGACTGCGAATTAGCCTCGATGGTTTTGATGGCGATACCACAGTCAGTCACGGTTTTATGAGACTCACGGAACTGGCGCGGCAAGGAGATTGGCAAAGTTTTATACAGGAAGCCAAAGGTGTTGCGAAAAACTTTAATGTCTCAGCTTATACTATGCTTCTGAGTCATGGTCTGCCATACCTCAAGGATTTGGCAAAGGGGTGGCGTTGGATAGCGTTTGCCAAGGCGGTGCAGCAAATCCACAAGCATTTTGGTGTTTCGCGCAAAAAGTTGATTTTGCAGCACGGACTCAAATATCTGGTCCCAGAAGCAATGTGGCAATGGTGGTACCGTTCGTATAAACAAGACAAATCCGTCAGCCCTGTAGCCTGCCAGACTCCCTTAGTCAATCGTAACTTTGCAAAGTGTATTGGTTTGGATGAGCGTATCCAGAAATTGGAAGGTTCTCCTAAACAACCCCTTAGCGTTAGAGAGGAGCAATGGCTTAGTTTTAACCAAGGGTTACTAGCCTACACTTTAGAGCAGATGGATCAATATGCGGCAATGTTTTCCTTAGAAGCTCGTCATCCGTTCATGGACAAACGACTGATTGAATTTTGTCTAGCATTGCCATCGGAGCACAAGCTCTACCAAGGATGGGGTCGGATAGTGATGAGGCGCGCCTTAGAGGGGATCTTGCCAAAAGAAGTTCAATGGCGTGGGGGAAAAGCGGATCTATCGCCAAATTTCACTGACGGACTCCTCAACCGCGATCGCCAACTTTTGGAAGAGGTCATGCGCGACAAATTAGGCAGCCTTGAAAATTACATTAATTTAGATATTTTACAAGGAGCATATCAGCGATTGCTCTGTGATGGTAACAAAGTTAGCGATGAAGACAGCATGGCAGTTTGGCAGGCACTCATCTTGGCTTTGTGGCTCGACTACAAGCAACTGATGCCGTAAGTCCAACCTCTTGGCAGGTTGTAGATTGGCTTAATCAATAGACCTCTCCAGAAATAAAAAATCAACGACGCTTTCATCAGGGTTCCAAACTTATTTTTGGAGAGGTTCAATCATTATATAAGACCAAGACACACCGTAAGTCCAATGACCAGGGAGCACTACCACAACCAACAAGTCGTCACAGTGGATAGACAACTAGGAGTTCAACTCATGAAAAAAACTTACAACGCACCTAAACTGACCAATCATGGAAGTGTGGAAGCAATCACCCAACTATATGGACCGGGGTCAAGAAGGGATTTCCTCTTTTTCACCGGTAATCCGAATGGCGTTGCCCCCGGTACTGTCGTGAGTGGCACCACTGGTTCTACAGACGCGGATATCGTACCTCAGGGCAGCTATACACCGAAATAACCCTAGAGTAATATTCAAAAATTTCATTGAATATCACTCTGGATGCATAAACTCGGACTTACTTCAAAAAGCAAATCATTTTTTCTGCTGCTAGTAGTTCATCGGATTAATTATGATCGTTGTATAAGTTCGTAGTAAGGACTTTAGTCCTAGACTATTTGAGCGAAGACAGCGCTCACTACCAAGCCTTTAAAACTAATGCGATAGATTACTAGAGCAGTGATCTTGGTTTGTGGTTTGACTACAACTCGATCATGTAGTAAGTCCAACATTTTGGCTGGTTGTGGCTTTGGTTATTGCGGTCTCTACCGCTACCAAGCCACACTGTAAGTCCAAGCATTAAGAGCATTTAAGGAAAATAGTTCTACAGAAACAATCTTTGGATTGAGTTTATAACACTTGTATGACTGCATCGATTGCTATGTGAAGAACAGTAGATTTCTGGTTTGTCGCTGTAGCAATTCAACCGGCCTATCATAGCGATTTTGTAGTAAATAAAGTTGTACAATTGCTGACAACTTAAGCCTCCATCCCCACATTGCCGAAACACGCTGAAGATATGAAACTTTATCAAGCCTACAATATATGCATTGCTTCAGAACTGCCCCTACCAGAGCTGATGGAGAGCGAAGGCAAGCCAGACGTGATTGTGCAGTTTGGCAAAATCAATGATACAAGGGAGACACAACATGATGGCGGTAACACTTTTCAAGGAGAAGTGGCAGAAGTAGGCAAGTTTTTCATTCAAAGGGGACGTGAAGTTGTCATTGATCCTGTTTTAGGAGTCGAAGAAGCTCTCCTGCGCACTATACTTTTGGGTCCTATACTATCTATACTGCTTCGGCAACGGGGACTGCTAGTTCTCCATGCTAGCTGTGTGGACATCAACAATAAGGCTGTAGCATTTATGGGTGGTTCAGGCTGGGGTAAGTCAACTTTGGCAGCAGCTTTCCATACCAAGGGATATGACATATTAACAGATGACGTCATGCCTATCGAATTTGTTTCAGATTCCCCGATTGTCATTCCTGCCTATCCTCAGTTCAAACTTTTTCCAGAAGCAGTAGCTTCTCTGGGACAAGATACTGACAGGTTATCTCCAGTTTTTCAAAATTCACCCAAACTTTCCTACAAATTTGAACGTGGTTTCCAACAAACTCCCTTACCGCTTCAGCGGATTTATGTCCTGGATAAAGGAAGCGCTCACAAGATTACTAAGTTACAACCCCAAGAAGCCTTTGTCGAGTTAGTGCGTCATACTCGTGCCATTAGCTTAGTGACAAATCCACAATTTGTGACTTCCCATATGCGTCTTTGTTCTGAACTTATTAATAATGTAACTTTTTGTCGCTTCACTCGCAAACCCTCCCTGACAGACTTACCAGAACTTGTAAAGTTAATTGAGGATGACCTGGCACAAATCAACACTAAAGATTTTGACCAAAAAATGATAGCGAGAGTTCCCTAGCTACAACATTTAGTTATCTGTTATCCGTCAAATAAACTCGAACTGTATTCACTATCCCTAACTCAGGGGGGTTTTAGGTTGTTTAGGAAACTCCGTGGCGCAAATACAATACTATCTCATCTACACAAAACTTTCAGCTTGGTCTGGGCAGCGTCACACTACTGGACTGTAGCTTGGATGATCATGCTGCTGGTTCAAGGATTGTTGCCAGCAATCTCTATTACCCTAACCCGACAGTTGGTTAATAATCTGGTAGTAGTTGCTGGAGGTGGCTTTTCTTGGGAAAGTCTTCAGAAAATTTTGATGCCAATAGGGTTAATGGCAAGTATCTTGCTTTTGGGGGAGTTTTTCAATGCTTGTGCTGAATGGATTCGTACAGCTCAGTCAGAATTAGTAAACGACTACATAAGTGGTTTGATTCATAAACAATCACTGACTGTCGATTATGGCTTTTATGAATACTCAGAGTTTAATGACAAGCTTAACCGCGCCAGGGAGGGAGCGAGTGGGCGATCGCTTGCTTTACTAGAAAGTACTGGCAGTTTATTGCAAAACAGCGTGACTTTATTTGCGGTAGCAGCAATCTTGATTCCCTACGGTTTTTGGCTCCCCTTGCTTTTAGTCATCAGTGCCTTTCCTGCATTCTATATATTGATGTATTTAAATAAAGTTCAGTATAACTGGTCGCAGCGGACTACGACTGCTCGCCGATGGCTAGGGTACTATGATTGGCTATTGACTAATAACTCCACGGCGGCGGAAGTGCGGTTGTTTGACTTTGGTGATTACTTCCAGTCGTCTTATAAGAAGTTGCGTCAGCAACTTAGACAGGAACAACTCAGGCTCTTGAGGCAGCAAACTTTGGGTCGCTTCGCAGCTACCATCATCGCATTGGCTATGTTGGGTTTTGCTGTGTTTTGGATGGGACGGCAAGTATTGCTGGGAGTTTTAACTTTAGGGGATTTAGCTGTATTTTTACAGGCGCTTGGTGAGGCACAAGGCGTTATTAAGACATTGTTAGGTAATCTGGGGCAAATTTACCGTAATAGCTTATTCATTGGTAACTTATTTGAATTTTTACAAATCCAACCTAAAATTGTAGACCCGCCCAATCCTTTGCCGATACCATCAATACTCACGCAGGGAATTGAATTTCGGCAAGTCACCTTCCGCTATCCTGGTACAGAAGAACCAGTATTGGATAACTTTAACCTGGTGCTGCCAGCAGGCAAAATTGTGGCGATTGTTGGTGATAACGGTGCTGGAAAAAGTACGCTCATCAAGCTCTTATGCCGCTTCTATGACCCTGACTCAGGAAGCATTGAACTAGACGGCACAAATATACGCGAGTTCCCAGTAAATAAATTCCGCAGGTTAATTACTGTTTTGTTCCAGTCTCATATTCCCTACTACACCACAGCTGGAGAAAATATTGCTTTGGGTGATATATGGGCAGCGTCAAATCAGGCAGAGATTGAAGCAGCAGCTCAAGCCTCAGGTATTCACGATAAAATTCTGCGCTTACCCCAAGGTTACAATACTATGTTGGGTAAATTATTCCCTGAGGGAGCTGAGTTAAGCGGGGGTCAATGGCAGCGTTTAGCGCTAGCACGGGCATTTTTTAGACGCGCCCAAATAATCATTCTAGACGAGCCGACTAGCGCTATGGACCCTTGGGCTGAACACGACTGGTTGGAAAGATTTCGCACATTGGCAAGCGATCGCACTGCCATTGTTATTACTCACCGCTTTACCTTGGCAATGCAAGCAGACATCATTCACGTAATGCGTGCTGGCGAGATTGTAGAGTCAGGGAGTCATGACGAACTGCTTGGTTTGGGTGGTTTTTATGCCAAATCTTGGTTTGAGCAAATGCAAATGACTAGTGAAAGTTCAAGTGTAGAGAGTGGAGTTGTTTAGGTACGCCATTTCAAATCGGTCAACATCAAATAAACTTATTCCTCATTTCGGATGAAAACTTTATCTAAACTTAATATAAAAAATCAGGCAATTCATGCTTTGCCAGAGATAGAGCTTATTTTGTGTTGTGTTCGTCCACAAGTTGATGATGCTACTACTGCACGTATCAAAAGCTTGGTCAAAGAAAATAACATCGACTGGCAAAAATTCGTTCAAAAAGCACACAGCTATAGTGTGGTGTCCCTTGTTTATACGCGCCTCAACACCATTTGCCCAGAGTTTGTACCAGAAACTATCCTAAATCAACTCCGCAGCTTCTTTGGTGCGATCGCTGGGCGCAACTTGTTTTTAACAGGAGAACTCATCAAACTCCTAAGTCTGATGCAACAACAAGGCATTGTGGCAGTGCCTTACAAAGGTCCAGTTTTAGCGTCCTTAATATACGGTAACGTCGCTCTGCGGCAGTTCGGAGACTTAGACATTATCGTTCAACAGAAAGATATTTTTGCAGTCAAGAAGCTGTTGCTGACTCAAGGATACCGATGCAAAGTTAATATGACGTATGCAGAGGAAATTGCCTATCTGCAATCTAAAACTGAGCATACCTATGACTTTATTCATGATGATAAAGGAATTTTTATAGAAGTTCATTGGCGAATTGCACCAAAATATGTATCTCGCATCGAACCTCAACACTTATGGAAAGACTTGGAACCATTCTCCTTAGCGGGTACAACTGTATCTAACCTATCCAACGAAGACTGGTTACCAATTCTATGTGTACACGCATCTAGACACATGTGGACACGTTTAGCATGCCTGTGCGATATTGCTACACTTATTCAAAATAACCCTAACCTGAATTGGGAGAAAGTGCTGAAACAAGCTAGCACCTGGGGCTGTAGACGAATACTCTTTCTAGGGCTTTTTTTGGCGCATCATCTTTTGGGAGTGGTTTTGCCAGAGGAAATTTGGCAGCAGGTGAAAGCTGAGCCTAGGGTAACTACTCTCCTACCCCAAGTGTACAATCAACTTTTTCATGAGGTCGGGACTTCAGATAGATTTCTTGGCAGAACTTTGTACCACATACAAATCAGGGAACGCTTGCAGGACAAAGTTTTGTATTTCCAATCTTTCTTTTACTGGTTGATGACTGCTCGCACCTCAGGTGAATTCTAGGGAACTGTTTGCATCTGCATTCAGGTGTAAAGAGCGCTCACGTGCTTGACGAGCAATCTGTCGCTCCTGCCATTGCAGACCAATCAAAAAAGCCACAGTAAGAGTTTGACCAGCCTCTTCCATCTGAGTAAAAATTAGACCGAAGACAAACATAGTGAGTATCAACAGCCGGGAAAAGTCATCTTTGGCAAGACGACTCCATAGGATATAACCAAGATACAGATAAGCCCCTAGACCTAAAAACCCTAAGTCTCCCCAGATGCCAACCCAGCTGAATAAAGGCATGAACATTGAGGACGAAAGAGCAAGCCAACTAGCGTTTACAACGTTCCAGCTTTCCATGCTTACAGGATGAGTTGTAGCCCCTAGCGGAGCCAGCAGATCCCAATAATCCCGGAAAAACCACCCTCCTAATCGGCTAACGGTATGACCGGGACCAAGACCTAACAACCAATTTAAGGGTGACTTATAGTAAGAAAGGATAATGCGAATTCCTGCCAATTTAAGATTAACAGCCTCACCATCTGGACCGTAAAGATCTGTCCTAGAAAACCAAAGTTTAAAACCATCTAAGCCTGGTATGTCTAGGTTTTCCACAGCCCAATAAAAACCTAAAAGAAAGATAACTATGCCTATAAAATACATTAGCACCTTACCAAAATTGTGGATTTTAGTAAATGACAAAAGTACCCAGGCTACCACAAATACAACCAATACCTGCTTGGAGTCGGAAATTAACATCTGATAAAACGCAGCGAGTAACCAAAATACACGCATCCAAATAGAAACCGTCTTAGCGTTTAGAAAATAGTACAAAGCAACGGCTATTGAAACGGAACAAGATACATAACCGCCAGCTCCTGACAAATAGAATACCCCTTGAATAGCGTCCTGCGGAGTGTATTGACCAACGCTAAGCTTACCTGCGTCTATAAGAGGTTTCTGAACCAAAGCCACCAATAGGTTAATCAGGGCAGAACCTAGTAGCCAAGCTCTCAATTTTTTAAAACTTGCTGTCGTTAGGGGGATACAAACTATCGCCAGCAGCAGCAGGAAAGGCTCAATAAGTATCATGAAACCCAAGAATACATTAATCACACCTGCCTTATTCAAAAGCGCACTGGCGATCATGATCCCAAGAAGGAGCAGACAAGCAGTTATAAGTTCCCATGAAATTGCAATTTGCTTCCTATCCTTGGTTGGGGTCTTAGTTATCGCAACTAGAAAAGCAAATGGAACAAGCAAAAAATGTACAAAATTGATGGCTTTAGGGGCACCTACTGCACTAATAATGCGGGGGAAAAAAGCAGTAGCAAAGGCTGTTATTATTAACGTTAAACTGGTAAGATATACTTTTTTTGTTGGTTTGAGAAACTGTCTGTTCACGGAGTTGCTATTGTACATGCTTTGACAAGCTTGTTAGTTTCAATTTATTTTTAGGCTATAATAGTCAGAATTCAAAAAATATATAAATACTAAGTTTTTTAAATTATTTTAATATAGAGTAAAAATTTAGATACTGATGTGCTATTTTTTCTTTGGAAAAACGAGAATCAGGAGAAATATTATCATCATGAGGCTGAGCTAGGGAGCAAATAATAGCTTGTGAAAGATTTTGGACACGCTCGCCTTGTAGTTCAAAATAAGTGCAGTTAGATGAGCCGATTTCTCTAAAGATCGGAATATCTGAGCAGACTACTTTACACGAAAGATATAGTGCCTCAGCTAGTGGTAGGCAAAAGCCTTCTGATGAAGAAGGCACTACTAAAAGTTCACTATTTTGATACAGCCAACACAGTTCATCATCATCTATTGATGAAAGCATTAGCACGCGATCTTGTAGAGAAAGTGCCCGTATTTGTTGACAAATATTTTCCGTTTCAGGTCCTGAGCTACCAACAAGAATAAGCTTAGTTGAACCTTTTAGCTGATTATTTTTTAGCAGTAGAGAATATGCCTGTATTAAAATATCTAGGTTCTTGTTCTTGCGATGCTGAGCAACAGAAAGTAAGAAAGGAGCATTAATACTACTCTCTATACCATTAGGAATTCTTGGTTCAAGATGACTGAAATCTACATAGTTATAAACTACAGTAGTTTTTTTTCGCTGTTCAATACCTGGAAAATAATTTTTTAGATATTCCAATGTACGTTTTGATACGCATGATAATCCATCGCTATTGTTGATACATTGTTTCAAGAATAATTGATTAAATATAACATTTGGATAGCCAAAATTTTCCGGACACTCATAGGGATACATATCATGAATGGTGGAAACGACTGGGCAGGGAAAAAGTGAGCGAACAAATGGAAGTGGAAATGAAAGATGGACGATATCACAATGGAGTTGTTTGGCAAGTTTTGGTAAATTGAATAAAAACCAGATATTTCTAGAAACTGAGTTATTTTTAATGTCTACGCTAAATAATTTTATTTTATCTGAAGAAATAGTAAAAGATTTTTCAAAGTAATCTTTTTGCCATGCTCCTACAACTAAGGTAACTTTGGTAACTTGGTCAGTATCCGCAAGACATTGAGCGAGATTTACAGCATGTCTACAAACACCAGTTGGTTTTGAAGGTCTGTGTAGAGCAGAAATCAGGATATGCATATGGTAAATAATCAATTAATGACATTTTTTATGTTATTTAACTTTTCTGCTATATAGCTACCAACCGCAGTCTCTGAACATTTATTTTTCCACCAATATAATGATTCTTTGTGTAGTTTTTTCATCAAATAACTGTCTTTGCTCAAATTCTCTACTATTTCCTCTAGTTTATTCCAATCCTCTATCTGAATAGCAGGTGAACCATCATAAAACCATCGTGAAGGTAATGTCTCTGCTATGACAACGCAGCCATACCTCAATGCCTCAAAAAAACGAAATGTTTCAAAAGAACTCCCTCTGGGAACTAGGCATATTTTGGCATCCATTAGCTTTTCAGAGTATGTTTTTGCTGCTATGTTCCTTGCTCCTTGATAACCGAAGCTAGGCGTAAGTGATAATTCAACTTTAACCTCTGGATATTTTTCTTGAATTTTATAGACACTCGAAACCATTTGTTTTCGAGCAAGAATTTTTGGAGTTTGAAGCCAATGCCTTATAGACCACAGAGGATATGACTTGAAGGCTACACTTCCAGCAAAAAACACATCATTGGATCGTTCTTCTATATCCTTAATTGGTAAATCTAATTGATTGAAGTATCCCAAAGGAATATCATATATACATGGCAACTTGTCGTTCGACTTTGAGTATCTAAATTGCTGAAACCTGTAATTAAGTAAGCTTGGTAAGCGAATAAACCAGTTTTTCAGAAATTGAAGCAGGGTTAGCAAGTTAAGGAAAGACGGTCTGAGGAGAGGGTTAAAACCGAGTTCTGGAGAGATACCATAGGACTTGAATACAGCTCGTACTTTATGAAAGTATTTTGGTATACGACACCATTCATCTCCCAGCACAACGGCAACAACATTTTGCCCATAGGATGGAAGTTCATCGATACTCCAAGTAAGATAGAATATTAAACCTCTTTCCTTCAAACTACTTTCCATCGCCTCAAAAACTTTGCCGAAATAAATACAATCAGCATTAACTTTTTCATCAGCATCAGGGATATTCCAAGGAATTGGATTCAAAGGTGTTTGCTGTCCACAGATAAAAAATTGATTGGAAAGCTGAGCTACACACATACAGTTATACTTCCTTTGCCAAAATCGTTTCTATCGAAAAGCGAAAATATGTAACTTAAATGTGCAGTCTTTTTATTAGGCTAATCTAGGCTTGAAGATAAAGTTACAAACATATGTCTTTCCTAAGGAGGAGAGACCTACATAGTTTTTTCTGTCTTGGTGTTCTTTGACAGAAAATTCATCCAAGCTCCTGAGTTTTCCGTCCAGAAGAAAGTAACCTTCATAGCCCAAAGCCTGAATCTGGGAAAATACTTCAGATATATCCTTATTGATATGTCTTTGCTCAATTTCAATCAGAAGATTTGGTCGTTGCTGCTTTAATAAACTAGTTGCTCCTGCAATCACTAGTTCTTCGTGTCCCTCAACATCGATTTTTACGAAGCCAACATTAGTGTGTTCTTGGTCGTCGAGCCGTTTGAGTGGAACCTCAAATGTCCTGACTGGTCCTGTGACAATCTGTTGTTGCAGAGATCCAAGTTGGTCGTATGCAAAATTATCAATAACTGGTATTGATAAAGTTGCTTGCCCTTCCCTATCGGACAAAGCTATAGAATAGCTAGTTACATTGGAGCAACCAGATTGGGCAATAAACTTTGCAAGTTCCGGATTGGGTTCGTAGGCAAATACCTGACGTGAGAGTCGAGATAGAAAATATGTATATACGCCCTTATTTGCACCAATATCGATACTGCTCTTCTTGGGATCAACGAGCGATTTGAGGATTCTAAGCTCAGGCTCTCCCTTTCGGTAATGCATTATGGACATCAAACGGATAACTACCCACGGAGGTAATAACCTTCTGAGAAACTGTTTTCCAAGCATCATAGTTAGATTGACTTCCTCTACGAACCTTATTACAGGTATAACCTGCACATTAGCTACACTCATTTTGTAGTGCTGTTTAGCTAAGCATCACATAGCTTCCAGCAATATTCATGCTAACTGCACCACTTCATCACTTACCTTGAAATTGGCGCATTGCTTTGAGTAATAATGGGTTATCATATACTGTGTTTTTGATAGAAGATTTAAGTTGATTACCCAAAGAATAGTCTGGCTGGTTTCGATAGAAATTGACTCCTTTGTAAGTTTTGTAGCTAATATAATCTTTGGTTTTAAAAAGATTACCAAATTGATATCCTGATGGAATGTAGTGTGCGGTTAAAGACTTTCTAGAAAAGTGAGTATCAATTGTTGGTAAAGCACCATGAATCGTTTTTGAATTCCAAAAGAGAACATCCCCTTTCTTCAAATCTGGGGCTTTGATATCTTGTTGATGAGCATCTACATATTCTTTGATTCGATTCAACCACTCACTATGAGATAGAGTAGGTTTGTCACTGTGAAAATCAGGATTTTTGTTTGATTTTGGTAGTACATAGAACCGACCAGCCCTTTCATCGATATCTTCCAACGCTATCCAGGCAGCAATTAAATGTCCATTAGGTACGGTGTCTAAATACCACCAGTCTTGATGTGGTTGTGTTTCGGTGTTTGCGTCAAACAGCATCGTTTGCATCAAATTAAAGGAGTCAGAACCAGTTACCTGTTTCAGTGCATCCTGAATCTGGTCACTGCAATATATTTCCTTAGCAGTATCGCTAAATTCAGGATACTTTTCATAGTCATGAATATCTAAAAAAGACTGTTTGACATAGCCAAATTCATTAAGCTGATTCACTTCATATTGGCTGGTACTCTGTCTAAAAAACGGATAGGTTGATGGAAGAATTTTCTGAAGATACAAATCTAGCAATTTCTCAATTAATTGCTGGGGTATCAAATTACGAAAAACAACGTAGCCATTCTCTTCATAGTATGATTGAGTATCCATCTGAAATTTCTCCTTTTTCAATTAATGAACACTATTTTTTTGTTTATTAAGAAGCAACTCTAGATGAGTCGCGACTAGATATTTTTCGTACCTGCTACGCTTTGGTTCATAGAAAAAGCCTGAAAACCTTATTCTGTAGTTTTATCTGCAATCTAGAAGTATCAACTCTTACTACATTTTCAGAGGTAACCTGTGAAGTCCGGATATTTTTGGCAGTCAATCAATGCTGCAAGTTTTACTTTCTCGTTTATATGCTAGCTTGCAGTTTTGCTAATGAGAGGTTATTTTGACTCACTGGAACTGAGTGCAGCTGTATCAAATTCTTTCAACTTGAAAACCTGTTGTTGATTATAAATTTCTTCATACAGCTGTGCTAGATGACTCGCTTTGACTTCCCAGTCAAACATTTCACTCACCCTTCTGCGCCCTGCCTCACCCATTCTTACACGCAGATCTGAGTCCTTAGCCAGACTTACCATCCCCTTGGAGAGATCCCGCACCGCTTGCTCAGGAGTGTGGGCAGGAACTTTAAAGCCAGTTTGCTCTGTTACCTGAACAGCTGGTCCTCCCAAATCCAAGCAGAGTACTGGACGACCTGCTGCCATTGCTTCCAAGCAAACCCATCCTCCAGAGTCATGTAAGCTTGGATGAACCAATGCAGTACACTCGCCTAGCTTACGCAGAGTTTCTTCCCGTGGTAGCTTGTTCCAAAACTTGACTTGCTGTGCAATGCCTAGCTTGTCAGCTAGACATTGAAGTCTTTTCTTCTCAGGTCCATCCCCAAAAACCCAATACTCAGCATCAGGCAACTTGGCTTGAGCAAATGCACGTAGCCCCAAGTGAAATCCTTTCCAGTGCAAAAGTCTGCCAACACTAGCAAACCTCACTTGTGAATCGCTAGACATACTGCACTGGGCAAGACGAGCGATTTCTTCTCTAGGTAAACCTGACTCTGAATAAACCTGTACATTCCTGGCACCCATTTTGCGAACTCGTGCTGCCGTGTCCTCGGTGGTTGCCTTAGCTAAAACGCTTCGCTGAGCGGTAAGGCGGGCGAAGGGGTCAGATTCAAATACCCAACAGGCAAGCATACGTACAGTTTCGTGAATTTTATTACTTAGGCTGAAATCTTGCCAAAAAGCCCTTGGCGCGAATTCACCCCCACCCACCGGACCCCAGATGAATGGAATAGGAAGTAAGCATAAAAAGCTAGGTCTTGAATACTTTACAAAAGTTACATGGTGGGCGAGGTCGAAGCCTATTTGACGGTGGAGGCGACGAGCTACAAAATAAGCTTGAATTTGCCAGAGGTAGTAGTGGAGTTGCATTGCTCCAAACTTCCACTTCCACCCACCACCCCAAATTGGCAGGGTGAAGTAAATAAAGTGCAGGTTAGGGATTGGGTTACGGGCTAGCTCTGCTTCAATGACTTCTCTACCTTCATCAGGTCGAGTTAGTACCCAGACGTCATGATACTTGGCGACTGCCCGAACAAAATTCCAGCCTACTCCAGGCTCAGAACCCTTACCTGGTTCGCACGAGTAGGCGGACATTAGGATTTTCATACTTAGAGCGCCTCTTCAAAATAGATAGAACAACCAGAAGCATTAAGCTTTAACAGAAATACATTCGTGCAAGAATTTTGTAGCAATTTAGTTTTAAGTATTTGCTACCCTAAGTCTTAGCAACTACTTGTAATTGTTTTTTATATAAAATTTTTTCATATATTTCAGCAATTTTCTCTGCACTTCTTTCCCAAGTAAATGACTTAACTCTTGCCAGTCCCTTTTCTACCAACTCCTGATAGTAAACAGGGTTTTTATGAAGATGACACACTGCATCGGCTATTGCTTGATAATTAGTTGGATCTACTAGAACACCAGCATCTCCTGCCACTTCAGGCATAGCTGAAACATTCGAGGTGATTACTGGAGTTCCACAAGCCATCGCCTCCAGAATAGTCATGCCAAATCCTTCATAAAGTGAAGGTGCTAGTAGCATATCTGCAGCACTATAGATTTGAATCAAAGTAGATTTATCTGGTTTACCTAAGTAACTAATATGCTTTTCAAGACCTTGATTATTTATGATTTTTTTTTGCTCATCGGTAAAGTCTGCACCTACCTTCCAAAAATGGAAAGGTAGTCCTCGTTGCTGCAATGTTTGTATTGCTATGAGAATGTTAGAAATATTTTTACGCGGATGAATTGCACCAACATTAAGTAAGCAAATTGTTTCAGGCGAAATGCCATATTTTTGACGTATAGCCGCAACTTGTGTTTTGGGCGATGGTTGAAATATAGCGTCAACAGCGTTAGGAATTACCGAAATACGTGCTGGCTCAATATTCAATATTTGAGTTGTATCTTTGGCTGTAGCAGAAGAGACGGCAACAATATGGTCGGCATACTGCATACCTTTCACAGAGTGTTTCCAGAAAGCTGTACTGATGATTGGCAGTTGTACTGAAGTTTGGAGATTACCGGGGTAGGAAAAGTTGATTAAGTCATGACAGGTTACGACAACGGGTTTACCTCTCTTCCTCAAGCCATAAACAATATGAGCTTCGCAGGGTTCGATGATGTGAAAGATGTCGGCTGCTTGCCGCTCTACCATCTTTGGAAAGCGCCAGAAACGCTCGTAGTTTTTCCTGATTCTGACAGACAAAGAGCTACTGGTTCTGTCCACGGGTACTGGTCTGAACTCAGCAATCTGCCAATTTGGTCGAACAACTTTTAGCCCTGCAATAACACCTTCCGTATGGGCATCTATGCTAGGTTCGGGCATTGTACGCACGATCGCTACACGCATTGCTAATTTCTCATAATCCAAACAACATCAAAACCATCCTGAGCAGATTCCTGTGTCAATTTTTCCTAACTCATGGCATATTGTCTACTTTTGTCATTGAGCAGTGTTTGCCACAAGCTAAGCAACCGCTCCGCAATCCGTTCGTGTGTGTAATCCTGATACACTCTAGTCATGCAATAGCGTCCAGTTTCTTCCCACCACTCTGGTTCACGGATCATGCGCTCCAAAATTGCCGCTAGTCCCTGAGCATCTCCTTCTGGAAACACTAAATCCGGTCGCCCAATTACGTTGGGAATTTCGCCAGAACTAGAACCAATTACTGGCACACCCATTGCCATTGCTTCAATCAGCACATGACCAAACTGCTCTTTCCAAGTTGGCGCAGTCCGTGAGGGCAAAACTAGGACATCAAATTTGCTGATCTCTTCGGGGGCTTTGTGGTGGGGTACTCCTCCTCGCCAAGTAACTAAATCGGCAATTTGCTGCTTTTGCGCCTCCTGCCTCAAAGCTTCTTCACCAGAACCGGAACCGCAGAGGGTAACCCGGCACTTGAGTCCTTGCTGTTGGAGTTGGCGGACAGCTGCAAATATGATATCAACACCCTTTTCAGGTACTAACCGTCCTAAAAAACCAATGTGAAATTCATCATTTGTCCGCTCAGGCGATGTCTGACGACAAGCCGCTTCTCCTGGCGGAGACGCTGCGCTAACGCGTCTACGCATACTAGCAGCAAAAAACTGAGTGTCTACTCCCATCTGGGGCATGACTTCAACTAACCCGTTGTAGCCCCATTGACGCAGCAAATCCGCCCCGTCACGATTCCCAGCAATAATCAGCTTTGCCGTACTCATAACGAATTGACGAACCCAGTAGCGTGGAAGCGGCAGTTGTCGATCCATGTTTTCCCATCCAAACATGACTAGGGGCTTCCCTGTAAGCCTGCTCCAAATTGCAAGCTCCAAAGCACAAAGAGAGAATACTTCTTCCTCAACCTGCACTACATCTGGTTGAAAGTCGTTCAGCACCCGCCAGATTTTCCAAGGTGCATAGATATGAGCGCCCCCTTTACCAGCAAAAAGGACTGGTGCTGAATAGGTTTTGATCTTGGGGTAGGGTGTTTCTAGTGGAAGTAGGCGATTCCACTCTAATGCTTTCCAGTTGCTAGGAGCCAGCAAACCTACTTCAGTTCCAGTTTCGGCGATCGCCTGAAGCTTTCCCTGATTTACACCGACTACATAAGCGTGACTGATAAAAAGTACGCGTAGGGATGAAGTGGTCATTACACCTTTTCTCCTCTTTGGTACATAAGTGCTCTTAAAGGTCAGAATTTAGACGCTAACATGATTAGGAGTTGCAGCACTGCTTGTGTGCTTGATCTGTGAAAGCAGGTAATTTTTGTCCTTAGCAGCAATCAGATTGAACATTGCTGAGGGATGAGAATCTGGGTCAAAGTCGCCAATTTGCCCTGCACCGCAGTATAGCCACACCTCATAACCATAATGTTTGAGCAGTTCTAAAAGTTCGCTGGGTTGATAGTCAAAGCAAGCATAGTTGGCGGGGACATACTCAAAGAGCCAAGTAGGTGCTTCAGTAGCTGGCAGACTCAACAGCCGCTTTGCTCCTTCAAAGACAAACTTCTCAGCACCTTCCACGTCTACTTTGATCAGGTCTATCTTGGGATGCTCCTGAGTCCAGTAGGTATCTAGCGATGTGCAAGCAACGCGTACAAGTTTTGAATCGAGAGCAGAAGTTGTGTGCTTGCGAATTGACGACAATGTAGGTTCGTCACAGATTTCAAACTCTATATCACCAACGTGATCGCTAACAGCAGAACAATTGAGAATAACATTACTCAAGCCATTCATCTGCACGTTTTCACTTAGTACTGGAAACAAATTAGGTTGAGGTTCAAAGGCATGTACCTGACCTGTTACCCCTACAGCTTGGGCGGCTAGGAGAGTAAACTCGCCAATGTGGGCACCTACATCCACCAACACCATACCAGGTTCAAGGAATCGGCAAATGAACTCGGCTGTATCCAGTTCAGAGAAACCCTGGTAATAAATTAGAGCACTAGATCCAGCTTTGCGAGTTTTGGGTATACCAATTTTTAAGTTTTCTCCTAAGGGTGCTACATAAGGTTGATTGGTTACAAACCACCAAAATCTCAACACAAAGCGCTTTAGTAGTGCTTTAACTGGATTTTGTTGGAAATCTGGGCGCTTAAGGAGTACTTTCAGCCGCTTGAAAAACATAAATACCTCTTAGAAAGTGCATTGTGTATTTCTTTGCTTATTGTGTTGATGCCTTAAAGAATTGCCAGCTCAAGCGTCTCACTAAGCGTTTCAGGGAACTTACACCATACAGCTGATTAAATAGAATTGTAAAAAGTACATCAGGTAGATCCCATTGGAATAACCACCTCTTAGGATTAAACCAGTTAAACTGGGTATCAAACTGGGGGTGAGTAATGAGTTGTTGATGTGCCTTTCTGCGCTCAACCTTGCATGCATCTTTCAGGCGGGTAATTATGTAGAGATCGTGGCAGATTCCTATGCTGGACTGTAAATCTGTTAGCTTCTGTGCAATCTCTGAACCATAAACATCTGTCAGCAGCCGTTTCTGCTCTTGATGCACACGCGCATGAGAAGCTTGCTCCCGCTCAAAGAAATCTGCTGTCGAAGTCGATTGACTGGAAGTGTTTTTTCCGTGCAAACGAAACTTAGTTAGCACCTCCGGTACAGATTTGATTACCGTTAATAATACACCAACAGAGATCATCAGAGAATCTGCATTACGCAAAAACGCTTGATTAATTGGAAATATGTAGTTAGCAACTTCGCGTCGAATACTGAGTGCAGAAGCTGGCGGTATGTTGCCAACATGTCCACCATTTTGCAGAGCAAATGGTGCCATCCATCCGGAAGCCAAACTCTCAAACATCGGTGTCGATTTTATAAAGTTGCCATCCCCATCAACTTGAATCACATTGTGAATTACAAAACCGCACTGTGGGTCAGACCTAAATTTCTGTACTACCCTTTCCAACTTGTTAGGCATCCAGAGATCATCCGCATCTAATATACAGACAATCTCCCCCTTACTTTGCCGATATGCTGTATTCAAAGCGGTAGCAACTCCTCCATTTTGCTTGCGAATCAGCTTAATCCTGGGGTCTTTCTGAACATAGGTTTCTATGACTTCACAGGAGTTGTCGGTAGAGCCATCATCACAAACGATTACTTCAAAATGTAGGTAGGTTTGACAAAGAACACTTTCTAAAGTCTCACTGATATATTTGGCATAGTTGTAGTTGGCAACCAACACTGAAACCAATGGATTATCAGGAAGTTGGGGCAGTTTAATGGCTTGTAGTTTTTCAGTTTGCAGTTCTTGCATACGTTGCTCCTTGTACTTCAATTAACCCTTGATTTGAGTGTCATTTATTTTAGTATTCAGGCTACTTGATTATGACTTTGCTACAAGATTCCATGAATTTCTCACCATTGTAAATTGGGGTAATAACACCAATCATGCTTGGCTGATTTTGGATTTTAAGAGCATTTTTTAATAGAATGGCGATAAAGGTAGGTAAATAATTACCGTGTTACTACTGGAATCTTCTGTAACCTCTAGAAGAATCAGGATTAATCGGAAAAAATCTTTATGTAATTTTGTAAAGTTTTTGTAAAGACTGTTGGTATAGAACTGTTTAACGACCAGAAGGGCGAGCCACTGAGGCGGTCAGTAGACCTCTAAACCTCGATTTGCTGGACAAAAGTAGATAAATTCTGCAAAAGAATACCCATCTCGTTTATACACTAGACGGCAGTATTTGCAATTAGGTGTGCTGAAGTCAAACTTTCCTGTGGCTCTAACTGCAATGTCTACATGAACACATTTTTTCCATACTTGTTGCCAAACCTTGACAGATTTCTATCAATCAGCATAGTATCATATCTGCACCTTGATAGATTTCTATCAATCAGCATAGTATTATACCTGCGTGGTCATAGGAAAAGGAGAATAACAACCCATGGAAGGCACGCAAAATTCTCCCCAAGCTTCAAACCAAATGTTGGTAGATCTGAGAGCTATTTTTGACGTGGGAGGTCTAAAATCTCAGGATGTGTACAGCTCCATGGGTGCATCACCGATATCGACTAAGACTGATATTAGCAATGGGCTAATGCAGCCCAGCAACCTCAATCCGTCCTTTGAGCCAGCAGTTAAAGACACTATCGTATCGAATGCGGCTGAACCTCTTGCTGCGAGTAGTTCTCCCGTCTCTGACTCCGGTAGCAGCGATAGCCTAATCGGCAAATTGAGTGACAATTTTCCCCAAAGCAGAGCTGCCTCCATTGGATCAGATTCAACTGTGCCCGACTCTGGGCAAACCTACAATACGACTCTGGAAAATCCGATTAATTTTCCAGACGGCTTCATGAAGAGCATCCTTGACTACGGTGCTAAGCCTGACGATGGCATCGACGATACTGCTGCTATCCAAAGAGCGCTTGACGATGGGCGGCGTGATGCTAACGGCAACCCGTTATTTAGTGTACCCGATCAGTACAACGGTCTGCCCAAAGCACTTTACTTGCCAGCTGGTACGTATGACGTGAGCGATACAATCGATTGGGTCGGTTGTAACGTTACCCTCCAAGGTCAGGGCAGTGGCAAGACCGTCATCCGACTCAAGGATAATGCAGCAGGCTTCAGCGACCCTGCTGCCCCCAAGGCAGTTATTCAAACGCAGGATGGCAACATGGCTTTCCGCCAGAACATCTGGAATCTCAGTGTTAACACTGGGAAAAACAATTCTGCTGCCATCGGCATCGACTACGTTTCCAACAACGTAGGCTCAATGAAGGATGTGACGATTAAATCCGAAGATGGCAAAGGTTTTGTTGGTCTCGGGATGGATCGCAACTGGCCAGGTCCGTGTCTGATTAAAGATGTCCAGATTGACGGCTTTGATTATGGCATTCGGGTTAATTCTACCGAGTATGGTCCGACTTTCGAGAAGATTACTCTAAACAACCAGCGAGTAGCAGCTATTCACAACGTTGACGGCGCACTAACGATCCGCAAACTGTACAGTAACAACTCCGTACCAGTGATTAAGCAAAACAGTTGGGCTGGTATGGTTACCTTACTGGATGCTGATTTGCGAGGAGGCGCACCTAACGTTAGCGCTATTGAGACTGAAGGCCAACTCTACGCACGTAACATCACCACCACTGGCTACCAGTCAGCGATTAAGTACAAAGGCGTGGTAGTTTCTGGTACAACGCAGACCGAATATGCCTCGAATACCTACCAGTTATTCGACAGTGCGCAGAAGTCTCTCAACTTGCCCATCAAGGAGACTCCAGAGTACCACGACAACAATATGGACAACTGGGCACGCTTTGACGCTGGGGCCTACGGTGATACCAGTAGGTTGCAGTCGGTGTTAAACTCTGGTAAGTCCACAATCTACTTCCCCTTCGATCACCTTGCATATGAAGGTCCTGTACAACGAGAAAAGAACGGTGTCTACTTCTCCTATAACGAAACCGTAGTAACGGTTCCCGCATCGGTCAAGCGCATCATCGGGTTTTCATCGGTGGTCAATGGGCACGGCGAGGGCAAAAACGGCGGCGGCATTAAGTTTGTGGTCGAGGGTGATAGTTCAGATCCGCTCATTATTGAGCAGTTTGGCTATGGAGTGAAAGTGGAGCAAAAATCATCGCGACCGGTAGCGCTTAAGCATGGGAACTATAAATACACCTCAAGCCCTGGTGCAGGTGACTTATTCCTTGAGGACGTAAATATTGAACCCCTTTATGTTCAGCCTAATCAGAACGTTTGGGCACGACAACTTAATAACGAATACGACGGCGGCACCAAAATCGTCAATAACGGCGGCAATATCTGGATTCTGGGACTCAAGACGGAACACGATGGCTCAGTTCTCGAAACGCGGAACGGCGGGAAGAGTGAATTGCTGGGAGGGGTGATCAATACGGCGCATAAGTTTTCTGCTCAAGAGAAGCAGCAACCAGCATTCATTAGCAACGACTCAAGCACCTCGCTGGTTTATCGCCTGATCAACTACGATCCAGACTACACCTACGACATCCAAATCGAGGAGACGCGCAAAGGAGAGAAGCGTCAGTTTTTGACAAACAAGTCTCTTTTGACCGGCAACAAAATCCCCGAGCTGGTGCCGCTGTTTACAGGGTATTGATAATAACCAATCAACAACACTTGTTCAGCCAGAGTTGGTTGTCCGAAATATTCGGTTTCAGTACCATAAGAGAGTAGCTCCGCTTTAGTAGCGGAGCTACTCTTTATCTGATGTTATTTGTCCCTACATGGACGCTATCTCTTTCTCAAATACACCAAGTGCTCGAACCACTGCTTGATCCGTGTCGTAGTACTTGTTATCTGCAAGTCGTCCTGCAAACAGTACTGTACCGTTAAATTTCTCTACTTCTTTAAGGTAAATCTCCAGAGCAGCCTTGGTTCATGTCGCTACACCCTTTAGGGTGACGGCTACTGTTAATCGAGAAGTATTGGGTAGTTAAGTATCCGTGTTGCCACTAAACTTTACTGTAAATATTAGAAGAGTCTGGATGATTACCAAAAGATTTGTATATATATTATGTAAAGCCTTTGTAAAATCTGATCCTACAGATTAGGTGTGATGACCAACTTGTAACGGAAGCGAGGATATTCCTCAAGGGCTAACCGCCTTCAAGCGATCGCAGGGCTTCAGTGAGTAAAAATATGCAGAGAAAATCTTATTGTTCGTTCGCTGGTATTACATGGAGGTTTGCCCTCGCTTGTCTTGTTCTTCTTACGTCTTGCTTCTTCTTTTTTAAATGTGTGAACTCCGTCACCGGCGATAAATTCTTCCCAAAAGCCATCGCCATCAATGTCAAAACTCAGTACGGAGCCAAAGGCGACGGAATTACTGACGACACTAAGGCGATTCGTAAAGCCATCCGGGAAAACCACAGAAAACCCATCTACTTTCCCGCCGGCACCTATCTTGTCAGCGATCGCCTTGAGTACCGGAACGTCAACGGAAAGTTCGAGGCATTCACGTGGATTCAGGGACAAAATCGGGCTACCACGACTATTCGCTTGAAGAACAATGCCCCTGGTTACGCTGACCCCGCCAATCCAAAGGCGGTGATATACGCGGCGTCCTCAAACGACGGACACTATGTAAGCAAGGAATATTTGGAAAGAGGCGAAGGAAACCAGGCATTTGCAAACTATGTCGAGGACATCACAATTGATACTGGGAATAACCGTGGAGCGATCGCGCTTGACTACCTTGCGAGCAACCTCGGCGCTGTCCGCAACGTCACGCTGCGTGGCAAAGGGGTTGTTGGGCTTGACATGAGTCGAGGCTTAATGGGTCCCGCTCTCATCAAGAATCTTCTTGTCAAAGGCTTCGACTACGGCATCCGGGTCTATTCGGGAGCAAGCTACGGCGTGACGCTTGAACACATTACGCTTGACAACCAACGTAAGGTCGGGATCGAGAACCAAGACAACGTCCTTGCAATACGAGACCTCTCAAGCACCAACAGCGTCCCCGCAGTTCGGAACAACAGCGCCGTTGGCTTGATTGCGCTTGTTGACGGCAACCTCCAAGGCGGCAACTCCTCGGTAAGCGCGATTGAGAACAACAACGACGGTCGCCTCTTCGTCAGAAATGTTCGGACGTCCGGGTACCGATCAGCCATCAAGCAAAACGGTCAAGTGGTCAAAAAGACGACGGTGAGCGAGTACACATCGAGTGCTCCGTTTACGCTCTTCCCCAACTCACCGAAGACCTCACTTAACCTTCCTGTTGAGGAGCCGCCAGCTTACCATGACAATAACCTGTCGAACTGGGCGAACGTCGAGGACTTTGGCGCACGAAAATGGGCAGACAACAATAAAGTTGACAGCACGGATGCATTTCAAAAGGCTCTCGACTCTGGCAAGTCCACCGTATACATCCCACTCGGTATGTACTCCATACGAGGCACGTTACACGTAAGGAAGAATGTGCGGAGAATTATCGGGAGCAACGCCACGCTTGCTCCAACCGGGGAGGCGTTTGCGAACAAAGACAATCCGCAGCCGCTATTCCGCATCGAGAACGGAGCGCCTCAAGCGGTGACAATCGAGCATATCTGGATCAATTCGAACTCCCCTCACCCCGGATTCATAGGGTTCGAGCAGGCGACGTCCCGAACTCTTTTCCTCAAAGATATCCAATGCGGCACGCCGTCTTTTAAGTACACGTTCCGCAACACCAAAGGCGCGGGCAAACTCTTTATTGAGGATGTGAGCGCCATCGGGTGGCAGTTTGAGCATCCGCAACGAGTGTGGGCACGACAGTTCGATCCTGAAGGCAGCGTAACGAGGGTTTTCAACAAAGGCGGAGCGCTCTGGATATTAGGATTCAAGACTGAAGGATACTTAAACACGATTATCCACACGACGGGAGGGGGCGCGACTGAACTTCTTGGAGGAGCTCTCTACTACAACGTAAACGTCTCACCGAATGACGTGGCGTTCATCAACAACAACTCGCGCGTCTCGCTCTCCTACGGAACGGTAGGTTTCGGAGTAACCCAGAGCAAAATTCACGTTCGAGAGACTCGTGGTTCCAAAACTCGCGATCTCATCCAAGACAAACTCCTCGGGCGCGGTGAAGGACGAGCCGTGCCGCTCTACGTCGGTCGATAAAAAACATCACTCGTCAGTAATATAAAAGAGTAACTCCGCTTTGGTAGTGGAGCTACTCTTTATCTGGTATCAGACATTCTCTTAAATTTTTTCTCAAGAAAGTGACAAATAGGGGATAAAAGTCTAACGCTTTCCTTATATCCTGTATTTAGGAGAGTAGAAATACTTGCATTTTCCTTTCTAATGAGTTTAATTCTAAAGTCTTTTTGAGGATAGGATTCGATGACTTCACAGGAGTTGTTAGTAGAACGGTTTTGGGGGTAGGTGGCACTTGAATGCAACTGGCTACATTCATGTATGTGTTCCTCATTTCATTTATAAGTTATGTCTTTAAGTAGATGCAGCACTAAAATTACAAAGAAGTTGATGAGTGAACAAAGACACCAACTTGATTTTGTACCTCCTTTTCTTCGGTTTCACTTCCTTTTAAGGAAAGCTGAGGATAGATTTCGGGTAAATATTGCCTCATAGCAGGTTCTTGAGGTCCAAAAGAGAAGTGTCCAGCAAATAAATTGTGAATGACAATGATTGGTCTAGAAAACTTCATGCAATCCTGACATAAATTCTCTTCATCTATTCCTAAGACACCTTCATGTAATGAAGTTCGCAATCCACCTACTTCCTCCCAGAATTCTCTTTCAAAAAGAATAGCCCCTATACTAAATTGATGAGGTGCTGCTGAATAATTAAAAGGCTGCGATCGCAGCCTTTTAGCTACTTCATCAAATGGAAGGCTCTTTTGCCACAACCACTTAGCTGCTTCTCCGTCAGAGTGAGCTTTAATGCCATTAACCGCGCGTTTTAGTTCGCCAAATTTATTTCTATATTCTTCATCAGCATTAATGGTTTTTAAGAAATTGATGTAGGAATAGCCATTGACATTAAGGACTGGAGCACAAAATCCTGGGTTGTATAGTCCCTCTTCCTTGATGCGTAAGTAACCTTCTAGTAGACCCTCGAAGAATCCTTCAGAGATGAAAATATCTTCATCCAGCTTGTATATCCATTTTGCTTCTTTGTGTACAGCTATTGCTAAATTCTGTACAAGTGAAACCTTATTCGCCTTTGTGTAAAGGTAAGACCAACCTTCACGTTCTGCTAATTCTGCTAATGGAGCAGAATACAAGCCAGATGATAAGATACACACATCAAGATCTGATGGGACAAACTTTGCTATCCTTTCTAAAGTAAGGGGCCAAAGAAAACTTTTGTAGCCTGCAAGTATGATCAAAAGACGTTGACTTCCCTTGCTCCTATCAATGAAGGTGTAAGAGCCACTGAAATTTAACCATTTTATTCTCTTCTCTTTTAGATCATGAGCTATGCTCGAGATTATGCGAAGAGGCCAGTCACGTTTCTGAAGTGCCTTTTGAATCCGTTTGACTAATGCTACTAACATCTTTACCTCTGTATCTAGCTGATAAGGAACAGGAGAAAAGTTGGCGCTGACTTAACAACTCCTACTCATGACTGACCTGCGATTTCTTTTTCAAAAACACCAAGTGCTCGAATGACTGCATGATCCATATCGTAGTACTTATAATCTGCAAGCCGCCCTGCAAACAGTACTGAACCGTTGAGTTTTTCGACTTCTTTGAGATAAAGGTCAAGACGCTCACGATTTTCTTCGTTAAGAATCGGGTAATATGGGTCATTTTTCCCTGGGACATAAGCTTGAGGATATTCCATCACCAAGGTAGTTTTGGGTGAGGTTTGTCCTGACAAATACTTCTGCTCAGTAATGCGCGTGATGTCGTAATCGTTGGGGTAGTTGACTGTACCAACCTCTTGATACAACTCTTGATCTAAAGTCTCGAACTGAAAGCGCAAGCTACGATATGGCAACTCGCCATACATATAATCGAAGAAAGTATCAATCGGTCCGGTGCAGAGTATTCGGTTAAACTTAACTTCGTTGACAATCTCGCGGTAATCTGTGTTCAGTAGCACCTTAATGTTAGGGTGAGCCAGCATTTTGCGGAACATTTCGGTATAGCCAAGCTTGGGCATAGCTTGGTAGGGGTCTTGAAAATAACGGTTATCCCGACTGATGTAGACTGGAACACGTCCTGTGACTGCCCGATCCAGTTCCTCTGGTTTCACTCCCCACTGCTTCATGGTGTAGCGGAGGAAGACATTTTCATAAATGTAATTAGCGAGGAAGGTGAGGTCGCCACTGGCGCTTTCACGTAGTTTTAAGATAGGTACTTTAACCCCAAAACCAAAGTTTTCTAGAAGTAAATTCTCCAGCTTCTCCGCATATTTTGGAGGAAAAAGAGCATAAAGAGAATTGAGATTAAAAGGAATAGGAACTTTCTTTCCTTCTAGTACTCCCAGAACATGATGATAGTAAGGTCTCCATTCTGTGAATTGCGAGAGGTAATCCCAAACTTTTTTTGATTTTGTATGGAAGATATGGGGTCCGTATTTATGAACCAGAATGCCATGCTCGTTGTAGTGATCGTAAGCATTACCGCCGATGTGATCCCGTTTTTCTACAATGAGTACTCTTTGTCCAAGCTCATTAGCAACTCGTTCAGCTATTACGCAGGCAGAATATCCAGCGCCTATGATCAGCCAGTCAAATTTCATGTGATTTCTCCTTGCTTGAGGCTTAATTGAAAGTTGCAACTTTCACGCTCGATGGAAAATTTTGTGCTTTTGTCAGTGTATAACTTACTGGCAATATTTTGTAAAGTCAAATTGCTTTTCTGTTGCTTAAACTTCCGTGTATACCGTCTGCGTTGGTCTAAGATGAAAGCAATGGTACAAATCAATGTTAAGTCGTTTTCATAGCTGCTTTCTGTGGAAAATTACGCTTCAATGCGTCCAAAAAATCTCTCCTTATTTGACGAATCATGTTGATTTTCTTCGTTCCTAGAAGTGTACCTAAAATGGTCTTATCTCTAGCAATTGAAGCAGGAAACCAGATGTCTCTGTGTGGATGTCTACTATAAAGTAGTAATCTCCACCAGTCAGCTAAACTATAAATTGGTGCTAGTTGATAGAAAGTCTGTTCAGTTTGATCTCCAGACATGACAAAGGAGCCAAACACTTTCGCTTCCTCAAAGGAAGGATTTAGGACAAGTTCTTTTGCCAAAATTTCAGCAGCCTTTAGGAAAAGATCATTTGTACATTCTTGCTCAGTCAGGTTCTTTGTGATTTGCTCTGCAAATTTAACAACAGCGTCTTGCAGGACATATATTCCCCAATTAATTGCTTTTTCATTTTTTGGAGAACGAAGTACAGGGATATACATATCACCGCATTGGTCGTAGCTCATAGTACTACCATGATCTGCTGCAACAAAAAGCTCGAACAAGCATCTGTACCTGCAGGGAAAAAACAGATCGTCATGTTTGTCTACATCATAGAAATAAGCCGTTAAACTATCATTTTGAAATGGCTTCACTCGAAATTGAAGGGCAAAATAAAAACCACTGACACCAGATTCTGGATAGAAACCAGCAATTTTCAACAACTTACTAAAAGAGCGTTGTATGTTTCCACTCCAACCAATGTCCACAAAACTAAAGGGAACTCCATCGTCTAGTCCTTCCTGACGAAAGTAGCCAATCACCTTATCGCGATACGTAGCAGCAGTTGAAATGATAAGTTCTGTAACTTCCTTTTCAATGACAATTTGCCTCAATAAGTTACGTTCGTGCTGCTGAAGATTCATATCCCATTTGTCGGCTGGAAAACCATAGCGACTCAGGATCTCTTGAATTTGCTCTGGTGATATGTTAACCCGGTGAAAAATAGAACGAATTGATAGAATATTCTCTAAAGAGTCAATGCCATCTAAGAGCCAGCAAAGCTCATCTTCGCCAATCTTTTGGAGAGCAGGTAGGTGCCATGCTTGACGAGAACCATATAAGTAGCGGCAGTCGATTCTAAATTCCCACTTTTTGCAGATCACTTGAGCAATTTTTTGCAATATCTGCCCATCTCTGGCAACAAAGTATAGTCTTTGAATCCCTTTTTTCTGCGCTTCTACTAAGCACCAGTAAACGAAACCGAACAACATAGGAGCAACTGCACTTGCTGTCGTGTCCCAAATAACTTGTTTATCAGGGCTCGTTTCTTGAGACTGCAAACGGGTCAGTCTGCTAGCGCCAGCTAGTAGAGATCTAAACTTTAAAGGGAGCTGAGTGTTATTGGCTATTTGTTCCTCGTATCGATTGAGGTGGGTTTGAGAAATGGGTTCGACTTTAACCCCCTGTTTTTTCGCCATTTTCACATCGGAGTGGAAGTTGTCTCCAATATGATTTAACTGAGAGGCTTTGATTGACTCCTGTGCCAGGCAATGTGGAAATAATTTACCATTTGCCTTGCTCACCCCTATTTCGGATGAGACATACAAACGGCTACCCGGTGTCCAGACATTATTTTCTTTAAGGAAAGTCCGAATCGTTTCCTCAGATAAATACATATCAGACATATAGATAACCCGCTCATTTGCTTGCTGTAGTGCTTGTATTCTTTTTTGAATGGCGGGTACCGGGCGCAAAGAAGCCAACTCTAATGCAATTTCATTGTGCATAGCTTGTTGGGCTTGAGTTGTTGACCAACCCAAAAGACCAGCTAATTGTTGGTAGATTTGTTCTACAGTCACTTCTCCGGTTTTCGATGCTTCTCTTGCTGCACTTTCTGCTTTTATCCGCATCTGCTGCCAACTGTCTGCTGATATCTCGATTAGTTTTCGTTGCCTTAGTTGTTCTCCCAATTCCCAAAATAAGTCTGTTGGTTTTGCCCAAACCCGAACTAAAGATGTTTCAAATACGTCAAATGAGTAAACTGTCTTTTGCATGGGAATTTCACCGATGTTTTTTGGATATTCAACGAAAAGTGCAAGGCTTGATTTATTTTTTGATTGACAGTTTTCGTCAGGGAAACTGAGTGTATGTATAGAGATTTGTGATTTAGTTATGAAACATACTGCTAACAGAACTTTCTTTGTGAATGCGGAAGATTGTCTCACCGATGAGATTAGCGACAGATAATACTGTTAATTGTGGAAAGCGGTTCTCGTCCACAATGGGAATGGTATTTGTAACGATGACTTCTTCAAGGTAACCGCTTGATAGACGTTCAATTGCAGGTGGTGAAAAGACTGCATGGGTTGCACAAGCATAAACTTGGCGCGCACCTTCCTTACGAAGGACTTTTGCGGCTTCGGTGATGGTGCCTGCGGTGTCGATCATGTCATCGACAAGAACAGCTGTTTTACCTTGCACGTCACCAATGACGTTCATGACTTCAGCAACATTGTGTGCCTGACGACGCTTATCGACAATGGCAAGCGGTGCATCGTTGAGTTTTTTGGCAAATGCTCGTGCCCGCGCTACGCCGCCTACATCAGGGGAAACGACAACAATGTCCGAAAGTTGCTTACTTTGCAGATAATTTAGCAGGATGGGAGAGCCGTAGACATGATCCAGTGGAACATCGAAGAACCCTTGAACTTGAGATGAGTGCAGATCCATCGCCAGAACGCGATCAACACCCGCTTTGGTTATTAGGTTTGCTACTAGTTTAGCCGTAATCGATTCCCGTCCAGCTGTCTTGCGATCTGCTCTGGCATAGCCAGAGTAGGGCAACACTGCTGTGATTTGCCTTGCCGAAGCGCGACGACACGCATCAATCATGATCATCAATTCCATGAGGTGATCGTTGACTGGATGGCATGTGGGTTGAATCAGATAAACGTCACAACCTCGGATTGATTCCAGAATTTGAACATAAATCTCTCCATCGGCAAATCGCTTGCGGATTGTAGGAGTCAGATCAATGCCAAGATATTGAGCAACTTCCTGAGATAGCGAGACATTGGCTGAGCCAGAGATCAGGCAAAGACGATTATTCTCAGAAGCGATTGAGGTAGTGGTTGAAAGTGTTAGAGTTGGAGTGAAAACCATATCGTTCCTCAAATGTGTTTTCTGTAACGCAATGCTTGACCTATCTGTTTATTACAGGTTCAGGATCAATAACAGACTGTCTGGATGTTTTCGACAATGAATGCTCAAAATTCTGATAGAGTTGCAGATGCTTCTCAAGAAATGCAGCCTTTGAAAAGTTATTTTCAACATCCCTTCTTGCCTGCTGACCCATTGATTCTAAATCGACGGACAGTAATGCTTGGCGCAGGGCTTGGTTTAGTGCCTGTTGGTTAGTCGGTTCAACTAAGATACCGTTGCGTCCAGTTTGTATCATCTCTGGAACACCCCCTGTGGAAAAACCAACGACTGGAGTAGATGCAGCCATTGCTTCCATAACAGTAAGTGGCAGGTTATCGGCAAGGGTGCAAAAGAGCATAACATCTGCTGCAGAATAGACTTTAGCCAAGAAGTTAGGGTCTGAAATATAACCCATTTCTCTGAATTCAAGTCCCTCCAATGCTTGCTTCAACTCATCGTTGCAAATTCCTACAACTAAAACGAATGGAGACAAATCATGTACACTTTGAAGAGCTGTCACTGCATACTTCACACCCTTACGAGGATCATTAAGTACGTGCGCTGAAATAACAATTACTTTACGGTTTTTGGGAATACTTAGATTAATTTTTATATTTTCCTTTGTGACTAAGGGAAAAGGTTTTAAATCAAGACCATTGGGGATGACTATAGGTGAAATTTTAAATTTGAAAGCCTGTTGAGCCTGTTGAGCCATCCAGTGACTTGGAAATATGTAGCGAATATTGAATTGCCCAGAAACCCATCGTTTGATTGCCTGAATTTCTCTGGTGCGGTCAGGAATTTTAGCGTTGTTTTTACCCTCAGGTAATTGAGGGCACTTGTGACACTGACTAGTAAACTTCTCACACCCCATTGGGTACATACACCCACCAGTAAATGGAGAACAGTCATGTACCGTGAAAAAAGTGGGTTTGCGTCGAGAAGTTAAAGCGAGAGTGACTGGAGATATGGCAGTGTATAGATCGTGAAAATGCACAACATCGTAATTATCGACAATTCTACTTAAGTTAAACCAGTATTCAACAGGCAACAACTCTGGAAAACCGTATTCCTTCGTCTTTTCATGAATTTTTTTACAAAGCTTGAATCTAATACGTTCTGCGTAGAGACTGCGCTGGAATGGAAGAGGCTCTTTGAAGTTAAAGGCAACAAAATGATCTGTTGGATGTCCAGCATCATTTAACCAAGTTGCGAGTTCTTCGGCAACTCTACTTGCCCCTCCACCATTTCTATCAGACTTGCTAACAATAGCTATTTTCATAGGTCAAGGATAGTTACTATATCTAAATTCATCTAACTAGCTCGCTTCTATATCTTTTTTTAGTTGGAGTAATTGCATATTAAACTTTAAAGCTCGCTATAACATAATTAATTACAAATGCATATTTGCCAAGTTGGGATGCTCCCGATGAAGTTGACTTATTTAACCTGAGAAAGTCGCTTTTTTAGCTGGTAGTTGCCCCAGATGCTTCTGTGATAAAATTTCGGTAATTTCCACAATCAATTCTGGTGCACCTTCTACAGTTAACCAAATATTTTGGTCACCTTACCTTTAACGCTTAAAGGTAGTTTCAGAGGATTTTTTAGAAAGTATTTAATTTTTCTTAAATAGTATTTCACTCTTTCTGATATTTCGTTATCGTATTGAAGAGCTATTTGCCATTGCTGAAACAGTGGCAGGTCTTTACGGTAAGCTGTCATGATGCTTTTCATGACACTATTTGCCTCTCCACGTGCATTGCTTTGGAATGTTTTTGAACTTTGATGATATCGAAAGTTTCCCCAAGTTTCATCAACATATCTAACATTTGCTACCTGTACAGCCCTGAGAATAAAGTCTAAGTCCATAGCGTAGTGTTCGCCAACTTTATAAAGTCCTATTTTTTGATGTAAAGATGTGTGGTAGAAATATGCTGATGGGTTGGCTGGAAATTGGTTAATACTCCATCCTAATAGCAGATCAGCGAGTTTCATTTTGGCTGGTTTGTTGACGGATAAAAGATTATCTTCATCGTCCCAAGTGTTACAGTTACCAACTAATAAGCTTGGCTCTGGTAGTGTCTTAAATATCTCTGATATGCGTTTTAAAACGTTTGGCTCATAATAATCATCAACATTTAGAATCGCAAGTACTTCACCATTAGCCATAGCAATTCCTTTATTCATGGCATCCGACTGCCCTTTATCTTTTTCAGAAATCCATCGTATATGGGGGTACTTTTCTGCGTACTGTTTGACAATCTTTACTGTTCCGTCTGTTGAACCTCCATCTACAATGATGTGTTCGACATCTGGGCAGTTTTGGTCAATCACAACTTTGATACAAGACTCAATGAATCTTTCACCGTTGTAAACCGGGGTAATAACACTAATCATGCTTGGCTTGTTTCTGATTGTACGAATGTTCTTTGTCGCTGATAAAGTTACCGATTAATTCCCGTGTTCCTACTGGACTCTTCTGTAACTTCAAGAAGAATCAGGATGAATCGGAAGAGATTGTTATTTAATTTGTGTAAAGCTTTTGTAAAGTTAGGTGGTATCACTTAGTGTAGTGACTACCCGTAACTCTAAGAGGGTATTCCTCAAAAGCATAGATTCAACACGTTTTTGACGCTTGCGATCGCTGATAACATAGCGTAGAAATCTCTTGTGCAACATTTGGTATGAAGTTCAAGCCAATTGTTCACCAAGCTGAAGAAGGCGGATATTGGGGGGAGGTTCCTGCTCTACCTGGTTGTATTACTGAGGGCGATACTTGGGAAGAGTTGATGGCTAATCTCAAGGATGCGATTGAAGGATGGCTTAAGGTTGTTAATAAAAGTCATTCCACTTGCCTGAAGTTTTAGGGTGTACTCTGCAAGGGCGATCGCTCGACAGTTTTGACATACATATGAGAGCACACAAAGGTTTTCCTTTAATAATTGAAAAGTGCTTGATGTGCTAAAATCTGTCCTCTCCTTTTTGCCTTAGAAAAGCGACGCTCCCTCGGATTCATTCGTAAAAGTCGATAAAATTCAACTAATTTTCCTTTCCACGATGTGTGTGGTAAAGTCGGCATTTGACCACGGAAAGAATCCAGTATTCTGTGAGAGTATTCCATACCTTCTATCAACCTCATCAAATATTCCTCTTCTAACCGACTTGCTGGAATTAGATGAGTTAATTTCAGAGATGTGAACTGTCCTGTACCAAGACCAATATCACAGGCTGTAAATGCTAAATCTGAATCTTCCCCACTAAACAGTAACTTACCTTTTCGACCAAGACTTAGACGCTTTGAATCATGATTTACCCAATCAGCATATTTCTCAGCCACAAATTTCCGAACACACATTCCAGCACCACAAGGAGCTGTTTCATGTAGGTTTAAGTTCGACCACTTATCTCGCTCGAACTCTCGAATAGCCAAGTAAGGTAGGTAAGGTTTTATCCACTCTGGAGGTGTTACCTCAAACTCAGCTCTAATCTGTCCACCCCAAGTACCGAGGAATCGGTAGTCTTTACTGATTTGCAAAGCTACTTCAAGGTAATCTGAATCCAAAACGTTATCATCATCAACGAAAACTAGTACTTCAGCTTGAGCTTCTCGAATTCCACGTAGTCGAGCATGAGTAAGACCTAGTTGCTCTTCTCGAATATGACGAGCATTACAATGCCAGGTGAGGTCAATTTCTGAGGAAAGTAATTGCTTACTTGCATTATCAATTAGTAACAGTTCCCATTGCTCAAGTGGCAATGTCTGGGACTTGAGCGCTGCTAATACTTTGTCAAGGTAATCACTTCGAGGGTTATGAGTGCAAATGATGACACTTATAGCTAGTTGCATAAGGGGGTACATTACTAATAGCAATAATTTCTTTGGTTGCCAAAATATCCCTGCTTTAATTTTTGACAGCTGATATGCCTGATTTGAAGAAAAATTCGCGTAGTTTTGTGCCAACCACTTCTAGTGAGAAGTGTTCTTCTACTCGACGTCGGGCACGCTTACTAAGCTCATGTCTCCATTCCTGATTATCTAATACACGACCGAGGGCTAGCGCAAACGCCGCGGCATCACCACATGGCACCACTAGCCCACCTGAAGCTTCGCCACCTTCAAGGATGTCGGGTACCCCAGATGCTGCAGCAGCCACTACAGGAAGCCCACAAGCCATCGCCTCAATTGGTGCAACTGGAAAGCCTTCATAACGGGATGGAAAGGCATAAACATCGCCAGCAGAGAGAAAGCGCTTGATTTCGACACGGTCATTTACAAACTTGTCCACCCACACCACGTTCTGTATCGGTAAAGCTGCAATGCGCTGACGCAGTTTTTCTGAGTCTGTACCTGTTCCCATGAGTAGCAACCGCAAATCCTCTCCTGTACGTTCGCAACAGATCCGTTCCCATGCGTCCAACAAGACGTCTAGCCCCTTAATTTGTAGCTCAACGCGACCATGCCATACCACCACTTGAGCATTAGCTGGAAGACCAAGTAATGCCCGCGCTTCTCCACGGTCAGTAGCTCTCCAAATTCCTAAATCTATTGGGTTGAAGATTTGTCCTATCTTTGTAGGCTTAAGATTATAACGTGTACGTACTCGCTGAATTTCAGTTTGGGGACCAATGACTAAGCCTGCACAAGTTTGTATCGTCAGCCTTCGCAGAAAACGCCCAATACGATTGCCATCATAAGATGTTCCCTGAAAAGTAGCAAACACCGGTAAATGCAGCAGATGCCCTAGCAACACGCAAGTGTCAAAGCGGAAATATTCGTACTCTTGACACAAAATCGCACTGCAACCTTGCCGTCTCAGTTCTTGAGCAAGTAACTCCAGTGGCGTTGTTAGATAGGGAGCCAATTGCCTGAGAACCTTAAACAGAACGCGACGGCTTCCCTGGACATCGCCAAACAACTCTTCCAGACTTCCACCAAAAGAAGGGTAAGGATGAATCATCTGCCGACGAATGGCAAGGTAGCTCTTGGGAACAGGCAGCATACAGACTGTAGCTCCAGTGGGGGAATGCGTAAAGCGCGATGGTTGAGGTATGCGACTTGATGTACAAATAATTACTGTACGTACACCAGCTAGCCGTAGAGCTTCTATGTAACTAAACTGCCAACTGCCTGTCATCTCGTTACAGAAAGATTCAAAAGAAACCCCAATACTGTCATAAAAATCTTCCCATATATGACCCCATAGCATCAAAGCAATCGTTGGCTGTTGCTGGGTATTCATCGGACTATGTTTTTTATACGTGTCCCAATCAGTTAACATCTTGCTATCTTAGGAAGTTACGATTTAAAGTTTTTGGTAATCAAAGATAGAATCAGCAGATTCTGTAGACGACCACTCTGCCTTAACCAAGACCTTGCAGTGACTGGGAAGACCCGGGCTACCTGTACCAAAAAAGTCCCCTCCATCTACACATATAGATGCGGCATCTTCAATCCAATCAAGTATTTCGCTGTCTCCATACGATATAAATATCCCAATTCGGTATAAACCGTTAGCTAATAGTAAATTCTTAATTCCACAGATAATGGAGCCACCCTTAGGATCTAGAGTTAGTTGACTATTCGTAAACTTATTTTGCAACATGATAACTCTTGTGTTTTTTTCATCATAAAAATCAAGACTTACAATAGCGTTGTTTAAATAATTCCCTAAATTACTTTGGTAACCAATTTCAAAGTAGTAATCTTTGCCTGACTGAAGAGCTTGTTGTTCATCACCTTCTTGATTCAAGACTCTAAAACTAGAAACTTTTACTTTGCCATTACCCTTACGATCTGTCCTTCTATTTAAAGGGATTTTTTCTGCAAGAGTATACGCGCTATCCAAATATGCGTTAATGACTTTTTGAGGGTTGTCATCCAAGCATAATTTCCCAGATTGCAGAAGTATTCCACGATTACACAAGGATTCAACAGCACTCATTTGATGACTCACAAATAATACCGTTCGTCCCTCCTTCCCTACATCCTCCATCTTCCCCAAACACTTCTTCTGAAACTGTGCATCTCCTACTGCCAGCACTTCATCGACAATCAAGATCTCTGGCTCTAAGTGAGCAGCCACTGCAAACGCTAATCGCACATACATCCCGGACGAATAACGTTTAACTGGCGTATCTAAAAACTTTTCTACTTCTGAAAATGCAACAATTTCATCAAACTTTCGCTTAATATCTACCTTGCTCATCCCCAGAATTGCACCATTGAGAAAGATATTCTCCCTACCAGTTAACTCTGGGTGAAAACCCGTACCCACTTCTAATAAACTAGCAACTCGTCCCTTAATCCGGATAGATCCAGATGTTGGTTCCGTAATTCTGCTGAGAACTTTCAGTAGCGTTGACTTCCCTGCACCATTACGCCCAATGAAACCGACCCTGTCGCCCTGCTTAATCTCAAACGACACATCTTTCAGTGCCCAGAACTCACCCTTGGTGGCTCTTGCTTCCTTCTTGGCACGGGGATTTAGTGCATTACTAAAGGACTTCGCCGCATTGGTCATTGCCCCACGAAATGTCTTGTAACTACTCCCCTCTTCCTGCTGTCCAAGAACGTACTTCTTAGCTAAATTCTCAACCCGGATTACAGTATCTGACATCTACCTAACTCCTACTTAAATCACGTCTGCAAAAGTGCGTTCCATTCTGCGGAAGTACCAAATACCGCTCAATAACAGCAGAACCACCAGAACCAGAGATAATGCAAACCCAGGTAAATATATCTGCGACTCTCCGCCCAAAATCGCCCAGCGGAAACCGTCGATGACTCCTACCATTGGGTTGAGCGAATACAGCAGCCGTACCTGTTCAGAATATCGTTCAGCAATAATCTTGCTACTAAAACCTACGGGAGAAACGTACAAACCAAACTGGACTAGAAACCCCACGATATAACGGAAATCCCGATACTCCACAGTTAAAGCCGCTAGCCACAATCCCACACCTATCGATGCGGCAAAGGCAATCAGAATAAACAGTGGCAGAGTCAAAATGCGCCAATCGGGTACAAAGTTATAGTAAGCCATCAACCCAAGCATTATCATGCCAGATATCAAGAAGTCTACGAAGCTGACAATCACCGCACTCGTTGGCACAATCAGACGCGGAAAGTAGACTTTAGAAAGTAAGTTGGAGTTGGCAACTAAGCTATTGCTGCATTCGGTTAACGCACCAGAGAAAAACTGCCAGGGTAGCAAAGCGGCAAATACCATAATGGGGTAAGGCGTATCCCCCTCTGGGGGTAGCTTTGCCAAACTTCCAAACACAACGCTGAACACTACCATCGTTAAGAAAGGGCGAATCAATGCCCATGCCATGCCAATAGCTGTCTGCTTGTAGCGCACCAAAATATCACGCCAAGCCAAAAAGTAGAATAACTCTCTGTATTTCCACAGGTCTTTCCAATACTGCTTCTCAGCCCGACCTGCCTCGATTGTGAGTTCTTTTGTGCTCATCTACTTACCTGTATGTTGCATTAATTAGACATTGCGTGATTGTTTGCAGCCAAAGTATCTGAAGTCTCAGAAAAAACATTGTTCTTCTACTTATTTCCTTTGGTAATCTTTAGTATCAGGAAATATTTGTATATTTTTTACATCTTTATTTGGTCTTTAAAATTTATGAAATAAAATTACTAGTATTCATCTGATATCAAGTCCGCTTAATGACTTATAATTCCTGCTTTACCTCACCCCAACCCTCTCCTTGCTAAGGAGAGGGTGCCGGAGGCGGGTGAGGTTCTTCGTTTTTTATAAGTGTTGATCCGGACATAATATGACACCAACTTAGCTTGACTTTATTCATTTAGGCGGCGTAGCCCAAGCTATCGGTCAAACGTTCTAACAAAGCACGGGGGAGCGTCATCCGACTCGTTTGGTAATTCTGACATGGAAAAAGAGTAGCTCAGAACAAGCAACAGTGCTAATTATCATCAAATTGATTATGAACGTCAGGAACCAAGTACCAACTCTAAATTTATTTGCCAGCTAGGAAAAGCTAACCCAAATGTACTAGAGATTTTCTGAGTATCTAATGAAGAATAAGCTGGTCTTTTTGCAGGTGTTGGATACTCTTGTGAAGGTATTGCTACCAATTTTTTTAACTTTTGTTGGCTGGGGTTAGAGTCATATTCAAAAATCGCTTTTGCAAAGCCATACCAACTCGTCTGACCACTAGCCGTGAGATTGTATATCCCACTGTTATTGCTCAAAAAATCGCTTACATCTCTTGTGCCTTGAGATAAGATTTGTGCTGTAGATTCAGCAATCATGCGGCTCCATGTTGGCGCTCCCACTTGGTCATCCACAACTCTTAGCTCTTCACGCTCTTGCGCCAACTTCAGCATCGTTAGCAGAAAGTTTTTACCCCTCAAGCCATAAACCCAACTTGTTCTTAAGATGAAATGAGGTACACCAACTGCTTGAATTGCCTTTTCGCCAGCTAATTTCGTTTTTCCGTATATATTTTGGGGGTCAGGCTCATCTTGCTCTGTATATGGCGTTGCTTGATTACCGTTAAACACATAGTCAGTTGAATAATGAATGACTCCTGCACCAAGTAGCTTGGCTTCTTCTGCAATCACACCCAGTGCAGTTCCATTAATTGCCATTGCTAATTCCGGTTCTGTCTCTGCCTTATCTACAGCAGTATATGCAGCTGCATTAACAATCAATTCAGGCATGACTTCGCGAATCACATGACGAATAGTGTCAGGCTGAGATAAATCTATGCGTAAACCAGAGGAAGAGATTTCACGTCCTACAGGAATGATTTCACCAAGAGTCATCAAAGTTCGTTGCAGTTCCCAACCAACTTGACCGGTGCTACCTGTGAGGAGTATTCTCATCAGGCAAACACCTCCGCCTCTTTCAGTCGCTTACCCGCCCTATCTTTTGCAGAGAGAATGGGTTCTACTTCAACGGGCCAGGCGATCGCCAAATCAGGATCACTCCACAAAATGCAACATTCATACTCTGGTGCGTAATAGTCTGTCGTTTTGTAAAGCGTCTCAGCATATTCTGAAATCACTAAGAAACCGTGTGCAAATCCTGCTGGTATCCATAGTTGCTGCTTGTTCTTGGCTTTCAAATGAACGCCAACCCATTGACCGAAATACTTAGAACTAGTCCTCAAATCCACAGCTACATCAAACACTTCACCAACCACAACCTTGATCAATTTGCCTTGAGGTTGCTTGATTTGATAGTGCAGACCGCGTAGTACATTCTTAGTTGAACGAGAATGGTTGTCTTGCACGAAGTGTTCTACAATATTTGCCTTTTCTCGCAAAACTCGTTCATTGTAGCTTTCGTAAAAAAAGCCACGTTCATCTTCAAAAAATTGCGGTTCAATGAGCAGTACATCAGGAATTTTAGTTTGTAAAATTTTCACAATGTCACCCTCTCTGTTCCTGGCAATTCCTGCTTAAAGCCATTTGCTGATGGAACTTGATTCATCTGCTGAACCTGCTGGGCGCGGATATCATTATTGATGATGTCCATCAGGTAACGCCCATAGCTACTTTTAGCTAATGGTTGAGCAAGTTGGTAGAGTTGGTCGGCATTAATATATCCTTGGCAGTAGGCAATTTCTTCGATACAAGCTATTTTTAAGCCTTGCCGTTGTTCCAAGGTTTGAATAAAGCTAGCAGCTTGGTGAAGCGATTCATGAGTACCCGTATCCAACCAAGCGTAGCCCCGACCTAAAATCTCAACTTTCAGTTGCCCGCGACGCAGATAAACCTGGCTCAAGTCAGTAATTTCCAGTTCATTCCGGGCTGAGGGTTTGAGAGTGGCAGCAATTTCACAAACCTGAGCATCATAAAAGTAAATACCAGGCACAGCATAGTTAGACTTAGGAATCTTGGGCTTTTCCTCTAAACTTACTACCTGATCTGCTCTATCAAATTCAACGACTCCATATCGCTGAGGCTCAGCGACTCGATAACCAAAAATGAGTCCGCCTTCATGCAACTGAGTTGCACGCGTTAGCACATCAACTAGACCATGCCCGTAGAAAAGATTATCGCCTAAAATGAGGCATACGGAGTCGTTACCAATAAAATCTTTGGCTAAGATAAATGCTTGTGCTATACCTTCAGGTTTGGGTTGCTCAACATAGCTAAACTTAAGACCCCACTGGCGACCATCTTGCAAAAGTTGCTGAAACAGTGGCAGATGGGCGGGTGTAGAGATAATGAGGATTTCGCGAATCCCAGCCAACATGAGAGTGGACAAGGGGTAGTAAATCATCGGCTTATCGTAGACAGGCATGAGTTGTTTGCTGACCACTTGAGTCAGCGGGTACAATCTTGTACCAGAACCGCCAGCTAAAATAATGCCCTTCATGGTTCACTCCTGGAATGGTTGGGGTTTCGCCCTTCTTGATAATACTGCCTCTCTATCTCCATAGTTCTGCTTAATCCAGTGTGCGTAGGCACCTGATTGGACTTGCTCGACCCAAGTTGGGTTGCTTAGATACCACTGAATGGTTTTCAACAAACCGGTATCAAAGTCCTCTTTTGGTTGCCAGCCCAATTCTGTGCTGATTTTACTACAATCAATTGCATATCTTCGGTCGTGTCCAGGGCGGTCTTTCACAAAAGTGATGAGAGAGGAGTGGCGAAAGTCGGGTTTGGGAGCTAACTCATCAAGGATTGCACAAATTTTTTCAACGACTGTTAAGTTTTTCTGTTCGTTGTTACCACCAATGTTGTAAGTTTCTCCAATACGGCTGTGTTGCAAAACTGTGTAGAGGGCTTCGCAGTGATCCACAACATAGAGCCAATCTCGGACATTATGTCCATCCCCATATATTGGTAAAGGTTTACCATTCAAAGCATTGAGAATAATTAGGGGAATCAGTTTTTCGGGGAACTGGCGTGGACCGTAGTTATTAGAGCAGTTGGTTATTAAAGTGGGGAGACCATATGTGTGAAAGTAGGCTCGTACAAAATGGTCAGAACCTGCTTTTGATGCAGCATAGGGACTATTGGGAGCATATGGGGTATCTTCCCGAAAAGCTGAATCTGTCGGACCTAACGAGCCGTATACTTCATCTGTAGACACATGCAGGAAACGAAACTGCTCTTGCTTGTGCGGGGATAATTTTTCCCAGTAAGCTCTGCTAGCTTCCAAAAGTTGGAATGTTCCAACTACGTTTGTTTGAATAAAATCTTGGGGACTTAGGATTGAGCGGTCAACATGGCTCTGGGCAGCAAAGTTGATGATTGCGTCTGGTTGGTACTGCTGTAGAAGATTACGTAATAGTTCAATATCACCAATGTCTCCACCGACAAAATGATATCCAGAATCATTATGCAAATCTTCTAGATTTTGAGGATTGCTGGCGTAAGTCAGCTTATCTATATTGATAATATTTGCCCAGTGTTCAATTCTTGCTTTTAGGATGAAGTTAGAACCGATAAAACCTGCTCCGCCAGTTACCAAAAAAGTTTGCATGTTCCTAGTTTCTTGTTAATTATACAATGGCTACATCCCCGCAAACACCATAATTGGGTAAAGCGCATCACCAAGAGACGGAAGCTTAGCTATATGCTAAACACGACTGTGAACACTACCATCGTCAAAAACGGTCAGAACAGTCCCCAAGCAAGTCTGCTCGCCGTCTCGGGTAGCGCACTAAAATATCACGCCATGCAAGAAAGTAGAACAGTTCCCGGTATGTCCACAGGTCTTTTCAATACTGTTTTTCAGTCCGACCTGCCTCGATTGTGAGTTCTTTTGTGTTCATCTACTTACCTGTATGTTACATCAATTAGACAATGCGTGATTGTTTGCAGCCAAAGTATCTCAAGTCTCAGAGAAAACATTGTTCCTCTAGTTACTTACTTTAGTAATCTTTAGGATCAGGAAATATTCGGAAATTTTTTTGCATCTTTATCCGAGCTTTCATCCAACTGCTACTTAATCAAAAAGTATTCATTACAGGTGAGAAACAGGTGAGAACTTTTGCTCAAAAACTCTGGATTGCATATTTACCAAAACTTTGGACAACATAAATCGCTACAAAATTCAACGAAATCTTTGACACACATGTATAGAAAATAGCTTGATTATGCTGGATGTTTTGGTATTTTTTCGGTGGAGGTGCTGTCAGATCCTTGGAAACGTTTTCCTGATACTTAGGAGATTTTCTAATGAAAATCCCCTAAGTATACTTTGCATAAAATGCAAAAGTCTAGTGTGCAAATTGTTTGTAATGCATTCTGGTGGGTATTGAACACGGTTGTGATTACTCTTGCCTATTCACCATGTCTATTGGTATTAAACTTTGTTATGACAAGGAGTAAGCCACTTTAAATCACCACAGTCACCCATCATCATGAAGTTAAGGCAGAGGAAGCGAACGAAGTCTAAAACCTCAGTTAGTAGAGGTTTTGGGACGGCTTATTTGTTCTTGTATGATCAGCTCTTTGGTGCTAATCGGAAAACTTGGGATTTGAAAAACTTTGTAGATTGACTGGCTAGCTTTAAGGTAGCAATTCTTGGGGTATAGAGCGATCGCCCGACCTTTGAATCAACACCAGTGACAGGGGCGATCGCCCTTGTTTGTCTAAAATCTGACGGTACAACTCGATGTACCACTGTGCCTAAGCTTGAGTTTACTTTAGACAACTTAAACCCCTACAAAATCCAACAAAACATTTGTTGATGCGTGTAGTTAAATGCTTCCCTGATAACAAAGGTTATTGGTATTTCCTCGGGGGACATACTGTCATATCCTTTCAGGGATTTTCCTATGTTCAGGACATTTTCATCAGAAAATCTACTGATAGTGCTCTAGATTTTTCCGAGGAAATTTGCGGTACAATTTGTGCGCAGTACATCTTGATGGCAATGAAACACTAACTGTTGAGTTTGATTAAGTCACGTAGCATCTGTTGCTACTGAACTTTTTTGTCCGAAAGTGGGAACGCTTAAATCACTACAATCATCAATCTACTAATCTCTCCATCCCAAGTAGCGTTCGCGAATATGGAATGGCGTACTGATAAAAGAAGTTGATGTTAACAGTTGTTTAAAAGCCAACCAAAGAAATGCTGGAATCGTCTTAGTATAACGACCCCACAGGCGACGGGGTTCTTGTAACCACCGATATAGCCATTCCAAACCTAAATCTCGCACCATGCGCGGTGCTCTTTTATGGATTCCTGCATAAACAGGGAAAGCACCACCCAGCCCAACCATGACTGCGTGTATTTTATCTTTATGCTGAGCCATCCAATTTTCTTGTTTTGGACACCCTAAAGAGACAAACACTAAACCCGCGCCACTGGAATTGATTCTTTCAATCAGTGCTTCGTCTTCAGATGAAGTCAGGGGACGGAAAGGCAAGGGTTCCATCGCTGCTATTTTCAGATTAGGGCATTCCTCCTCTAACCTGCTCTTCATGCGAGCCAGAATTTCTGTTTGAGAACCCACAAAATAAACGCTGACATTCATTTTTTCAGCCAGCGCACATGATGCTTGTAAAACATCCATCCCCGCTACGCGGTCTTGGTATCTTGCTCCTAATAGCTTCATCATCCACACAAGAGGCATACCATCAGGGGTAACTAGGTCTGCATTCTTAAGCACAGTACCAAAGTCTGGATTCCAATAAGCCTCCATCACCATATGTACATTGGCGATACATACAGTCTTACTCTCGCGAGCTAGAGCCCATCGCAACAGTGTTTGTATTTGATCGTTAAAGCGTAAGGCAGTAATCGGAAAATCTAGTACTCTTTGAACAGGTAGAAAAGCTCTTCCTACCATAACGTCACTCCTTGTGTCTAACAGAGAACAGAACATATACGAAACCATTCCAAACATTGAAAGTGTCAGGCTATATCCCTGTCTGACTCTTTCAACTCTTGAAGCATGGTCGAAAGTTAACACATGGAGATGCAGTAGCTTTTACAGTAAATCGCCGAATTCCCTGGTATTAATTCGTTTGTTTTTACCTGTATAGTAATTTACTGTAAAACTCAGCAATATTAGTACTTAATTGTTAACTTTTACAATAACTTCATATTCGCTTTTTATTTTCTTTATATAAGATTTTATAAAAGTTAACAGATATTGAATAAGCAAAAAATTTAAGTCTCTTCATCAAATTTACAGACAAGAAAACTGACGAATTGTGATAATTGAAAATTGATAATAAAAATTGTAATTGAATATACTTATTTTCTTAAATGAATATGCAAAATAATTGCTTTATGAAGCAAATGGCACTATTTATATAACTTTCACGATTTGTGTGAGATGCTATCACAAACTTTGTTTTTGTTTTAAAACAAAAGAAAAAAACAGGGGGAAGATTAAATTCTCTTCCCCCTGTTTTTGCTTTTTGCTATTGTCTAGTTTTCGACTATCTGGTTTGTTATCTTTTTCGGGTCTGTCACCTTCCTTAAGTCTCTGCCGCAGCATTTGCTGTTGTTTCTTAAGTTGTCGCTGCCTTGCAGAACCACCTCTACCCTTATGATTTCGACCTTCTCGCCGGGGAGATTCCCATCTTTTCAGTCGCATAGTGATTGTCCTTCCTTAACTTCACAAATCAAATACAATAGCTAGATAAACAAACGTCTGTTAGTGCAAATATGCAGAGAAAGTTTTGCTTTTGTTTTGCTTTTCAGTCAGATTTTCTATATCTATTATAGTTCGTAGTTATTTTGTCGTCAAATTATAAAACTAGAACTCGATAAGGACAAATATTGATATTGTGCAGCTTTCATGTGCATTCCCCAAGCTGTATGCCTAAATGCATAAAAACACTCATATGAGTGACTCTGCTACATGAAGAATCACCATGTACTCCTTAAGTCATTGAGGAACTAGACAATCAAGGGTTCATTTCTCAAAAGCAAAAGTCTTGTTCATTTTTAAAACCTCTAGCCTTTATACTTGGGGATCTTCCAGCTTCTAACGTCTGTGCTCTGAATCTTTTCCATGGGTGACGACCTCTGAATTTACAAACTCTTTATACTCTTTATAACTATTCATCATGTCTCAACGATTATCCGGAATGAGATGTATAAATCCATCAAAAAAATACATAAAGATATCTCATCAAGTTCATCCTCACCAGAAAAGGTTTTGACTGTGGATACGGTAAAGTTCCCAGTGCGGTTTTGCCTCCAGGTAAGCTAGCGTGAAACAACGCCGAACAACAAGATTCCCGACTTCGCCAAAGTTGTCGGGAATCTGAAGATGCGATCAGGCAGGCACTTTCACACAAATCAAACAGGATTCGTATATGAAGAGATTATGATGGGAAATCGATTGTTGATGTGTTTGTTTTCTTTGGATGGCGTAGACAAGGTGGACTCTCTATCGCAAGTCCCCTCGTAGGCGTTAGACGATCCGCATTGGAAGACGCTGAAGTATGGTAAGCAAGATTGTATCTACACTTGTGTTGACCGGATAAAAAAATCAGAATGGAAGAAGGAAGAATGAAAACTTTTTCTTTTCTTTCTTCCTTCTTCCTTCTTTATTCAAGTGGGCAGGAGGAGAATCGAACTCCTATGACCGCAAGGTCGCCACATTTTGAGTGTGGTGCGTCTACCAGTTTCGCCACCCGCCCTTGGGTGCAACTTCATTATTATACTCTATTTTGTGATTTTGCAACAACTTTTGATATTCTTGGCTGCTTGCCCACCGGTCAATTTCTCTTGCACGCAGGACTGGCACTGGATGAGTCAACTGAGCTGTCCGGGCGGCTTTGACCATTTCACCCAGTTCGGTCTTGCTAATATCATCATAAGCACGAGCCTGGGCAATAAAAGCATCGAGGTTGAGTTGCGGTGCGATCGTTGGCGAACCTCCAGCAAGTTTCATCAATACCGACATCACAACTTTGGGGTTTTGGGTTGCCAACAATGCTGCGCGATCGCACGTAAATTCTGCACAGCGTACCCATTCCAAAAGTTGCGTCTGTATTGCTTGGGCAATAAAACTTCCGACGTTGGGCACCGCTGCCGCAGCTAATATTAATATATTTACTGGAGTCAGGTAAACGCTGTGGTCACACTTGAGGTGTCCCAATTCATGGGCAATCACCGCCTGAATTTCTTCTGGTTCCAGCATATCAATCAGGGAAGTGTGAACCACAATAAAAGGCTGTTTTCCCCGCATCGCAAAGGTGTAGGCATTGGGAGCAGGATGCTGCTTAACATAAAGCTGGGGTGGATCTATATCCAGTGTTTTGCAGGCTGACAACAACAGCTCATGCAGATGGGGCAGTTGTTTTTCACCCACAAGAACGCTGGAAGCGATGTTTTCCACAAAGAAAACCTGCTCTGCTAATGGTCCCAAAACATTCCGCACCATCATATCCAAGCCAGGTATCTGCTTGAGTGCTTTGGTTGCCTCTAGGTCGAGGGGATGACGAAATGAATCTGCTTTGAGACCAATCAGTTGAGTGTTTAGCGGTAACATGGCGAATGCGAGCTTGGGGAAATAAGGGAGTTGTGATGCTTAGAACTGGTCTGTTGAACAGCCCCACACAAACAGTATAGCTATAGCAAAAGGGACAAGGAAGGTAATTCTTCCTTGTCCTGCTGCTTATGTGGTCTTTTGTACCTATGCCCGTTTTAGCTAAAGGGGCTTTGACGCTTGAGGCTCGATAGTGGTGGTTTTAGCAACTTCTGTATTTGCCTCTGTCGGTGGCACACGCTCGATTCTTGCTCCCAATTGCTGCAACTTTGTATCGAGTCTATCGTAGCCCCGATCTAGGTGATGCAATCCCTGAATGATGGTTTTTCCATCTGCCGCTAGTCCTGCTATAACTAACGCTGCTGATGCCCGCAAATCCGTTCCTAATACAGGTGCGCCTGACAACATCGGTACTCCCCGAACAAAGGCAGTGTTGCCTTTGACGCGAATATCTGCCCCCAAGCGATTCAACTCTGAGGCATGACGCAAACGATTCTCAAAGACAGATTCGTTAATCACGCTGTCGCCTTCAGCCAGTGTCAGCAATGCCATAAATGGCGCTTGCATATCTGTAGGAAAGCCTGGATGGGGATAAGTTTCAATGTCAGTTGCCCTGAGGGTTTCTGCTGCTAAAGTGCGTAAGCAATTGGGTCCTTCCTCAATGATCGGCACTCCAATATCTCGCAACTTAGCAATCACCGGTATCAAATGCTCTGGAACCACTCGCGAGAGGGTAACCTCTGAACGGGTCATTGCTGCTGCTACCAAAAACGTCCCTGCTTCAATGCGATCAGGAATAATGCTATAGTCAGTAGAGTGCAACTTTGGCACGCCGACAATTGTAATTGTACTGGTTCCTGCACCGTAGATTTTTGCTCCCATTGCAATACAGAAGTTCGCCAAATCGACGACTTCCGGCTCACGTGCAGCATTTTCGATGATGGTTTCCCCATCCGCAAGAGTAGCCGCCATCATCAACGTTTCCGTTGCTCCTACGCTGGCAATGTCTAAATAAATCTTAGCTCCCTTTAATCGGCGATCGCGACCAGGAACATAGGCATTACAAATGCCATGCTCAATCTGCACTTCAGCTCCCATTGCTTGCAGTCCTCGGACATGCAGATCCACTGGTCTTGCTCCAATGGCACAGCCTCCTGGTAACGGCATCTGCGCGACTCCCAGTCTTGCCAGAATCGGACCGATGGCAAAGAAACTCGCTCTCAACTGCGTAACCAGTTCGTAGGGAGCCTTTGATGTTTTGATTTCTCTGGCATCAATGTCTAAAATGTCTCCAGTTTGCGTTAAGGGAACGCCTAAAGCCGATAAAATCTGACCGATCCGTGTGACGTCTGCCAATAACGGCACGTTACGGATGCGACACTCGCCAGAACACAGCAAGGCTCCAGCCATGATCACCAGTGCTGAATTTTTTGCCCCGCTAATTTTTACATGACCTTGCAAACGATGCCCGCCCCATATTTGCAAGACTGAGGAGTCTGCTGTAGGAGAAGATTTAGTATCTGGTAAGCCGCTAGAAGGAATAATAATCCTATCCTCCAAAAAAATTTACTGATTTCATACGTTTAAAGTTGGTTTCGATTCTACACGATAGTTTTTGATTGTCTACATTTTTGCATGACATCTAGAGTTAACAAATTGCCCTGCCGCTAGGCTTGACAAGCGAAACCCTTGCTATATCGTTATTTATAGCGCTTCGAGTGTTGAGTGCAATACATCAAGAAATAAGAACCACAGATGGACACAGATGGACACAGATAAATAATTACTTCATCCAAACGAGAAGCGCTATAGAACTTTATTTAGAACTTTTGGTAACACATAGTACATGCGTTATGGGAGAATGAGGAGTGCAAAAAAAATTTTGCCTGACTCAATCTATTTGCCCTCCCTCGTTTTCCTAAAGTGACTTGGGGATCAACTGATTGGTGGCATAACGAAGGAAGATTGTGATAAAAAGAATAATTACTTGACACAATTAAAGAATTAGGTGATAATTAAATACGGTCAAGAAACAGTGACATTCGCGGAACTGGCGGAATTGGCAGACGCGCTAGATTCAGGTTCTAGTGCCGCAAGGCTTCCGGGTTCAAGTCCCGGGTTCCGCATTTGAGTAGTAAGTGCCAAGTAACAACAAAACTTAGCACTCAAAATTCAGAGATTTGATGCTAACAAGTACACAAAATCCTCTAGTCAAACAAATCCGCAAACTACACTCCCCCAAGGAACGGCACAAGCAGCAATTGTTTTTAGTGGAAGGAACGCACCTGTTAGAGGAAGCTTGTGCAGTGAATTACCCGTTAGAAGCAGTGTGTAGCACTCCAGAATGGCAAGACGCCCATCCTTTGCTGTGGGAGAAAGCGTGTGGTGTTTGCGAACGGGCAGAAATTGTCAGCGAGGAAATTTTAAAGGCGATCGCCACCACCATGCAACCGGATGGCGTAGTCGCGACGGCAAAACGAGGTTATCGTGTTGGCGAAGTGCCGTTTACTGGTATCGTGCTAGCATTGGAGACTGTGCAAGATCCAGGGAACTTGGGTACAATGATTCGGACTGCTGCTGCAGCTGGAGCCTCTGGATTGTGGCTGAGTGAAGATAGTGTGGATTTAGAGAACCCAAAAGTCTTACGTGCTTCTGCAGGACAGTGGTTTCGCCAAGCAATGGCAGTGAGTTCTGATTTAAAAGCGACAGCCCAGCAAAGCCAGGAAGCAGGAATGCAAGTTATTGCTACCTTACCCAATGCGACTTTGACTTATTGGGATGTAGACTGGCGCAAACCCAGTTTAATATTGTTGGGTAATGAAGGTGCTGGTTTGTCGCCAGAGTTGACAGCAATGGCAGATTTGCAAGTGAAAATTCCCCTAAGTCCAGGGGTAGAATCATTAAACGTGGCAATTACCGCTGCATTGATGTTGTACGAAGCCCAAAGGCAAAAAAAATCTGAATTAAATCTTACTTGAAGATAGCAGGAGAAGCAGGAGACGCGTAAATTGACCCACTCCGCCCACTAAAGCATTCAAAAGTAGGGTGGGCAGTGCCGTAATATTATGTCCAGATTATATGCTAATGCTTCGCACTGCCCCGAAGTTCCCGCTTGTTGGGAAACCCCAACGGGAGAGCCAGGGGCGCTGCGCGAGGGTTACCCCAACGGGAGAGCTAGTTGCCTAGGTCGGGCTAACCGTTCGGACTTCGGCAGCGAGCAGTTCTCTTGGAGGGTTTCCCTCCGTAAGAAACTGCGGTACTGGTCTGACCGCCTACAGGACTTCTCTCCACCTTACAGTCGAAAAATGAAATCCATATTTGATGATTTTTGGCGTAAGCGCTACTAACTACGTAACAACCTGTGATTTTTCTATTTGCAAGAACTTCTCTATCAACATATCGGGAATTGGTCGGGGGCGCATTGTTTTGGCGTCTACCCATACCCATAAAGCCTCAGCCGTGACTAACAAATCATCTTGGTTTTGTTTGCGAATCTCATACTGGCGATAGGCACGAGTACCACGCATTTCTCTTAACCAAGTCGTGACTTCTAGCGTGTCGCCTGCTACTGCTGGACGCAGGTACTCAATTTCTACGCGTCGCATGACAAATACACCACCAAGTTGTTGATAGAGATCGAAAGTTAAGCCCAGGTGTTCAGAGTGTTCAATGGCTGCCTGTTCTAGATAGTTTTGGTAAACTGCATTGTTGACGTGTCCCAAAGCGTCCATTTCGTAGTGGCGAACCCGCAGTAGTGTTTTGAATATTTGCATGGGTGAAATGAGTCAGAAATTATCAATAACGAGTCAGGGCGCAAGGTATTGTAACCGTACAAAAGTTATAGATGTATCTAAGTACTATTCTTGGTGACTATTGGCGGAACACCACTGACCTATTGGTTCGCAGATCGCCTGCTGGATCAATTCCACGACTTGCGATTGGCTTTGCCACTGCCCCTTGGGCAATCGCTTGCATCCGTAATTATTTGCTAACAATTCCTCGGCTTGATGTTTTGCCTGATCAGCAGACACACCAAAAGTCATTATTTCTTCCTCTTGATTTCCTGTTATGCTCTCAACTGGAATTACGCAGATATATTGTGGTTCACCCGGTCTTATTTGTTGCACCATTTTTTGCTCACCTATTGGAACAGATAATTGCTGTCTATTTTCAATATACTCATAATTCCAGATATCAAACTATGAAAATCAATCCGTAGAATTCTCGTGCTTTTGTGTGATTTCTATCAGGTTGGAGATTCTAAATTTCTGGTTGAAACAACGGCAAGCAAGCATTAAGAATTTTCTCAATATTGGAAAATTAGCAAGTGTAAACACTTACGTATGCGAAAATACATTCTAGAGACAATAAATGTCTTTTTGTAGATTATTCTTTTTTAAGCAAGGGAGTGCGCCTAGAGGCACGCGTTCGCGTGCGCTCCATTAATTTACTGCTCTTATTTCCAAGGACAAATTTAACATAACTGAGTTCAAGCTTGATGAGTGGCGTCTGGTACTAGCGAGCGTCAAAATCGGAGGGTAAAAATGGCAATACGTAATAATTTTGTCACAAATTTGTGGCATAAATTACAACAAGATTCTGTGAGTTGGGGGGCTTTAATGTTGTGGGTTGCTGGATTAGTTGTACTACTAACGATAGTTACAATGTTTTCTACCACCTAAAACTGACGCATATAGCATGAACCGTATTGTTCTAGCAACGACTATCGTGTTATCCACTGCTGGCTTAGTGACTCCTGTGAAAGCTCAAGATACCCCTACTGCTAGCCCAGGTAAACCAAATCAAGTTCTCAATGCCTGCATTCAGAACCAGGCAGAAACCTTGCCTGTACCCTTTAGCGATGTTTCACCGGATCATTGGGCTTTCAAAGCTGTGATGACGATGCACTATTGTGGAGCTTTCCGTCAAGCAACGCCACGCGCTTTGTGGCAACGGCTTAAACCAACAGAAAGTCAGCAGGTACCCCAAGAAGAATTAAAAACTCCAGTCAAGTAGTTTATCACAATTGAAGGGTAAAAAAACCCGGTTTCTCTCAGAAATCGGGTTTGTTTGTTTTGTATCTAAAAAGCACCCTCAAGGGTTGGGTCTGAAATAGACAACAAGACCGCCTTATCCATTCATACCCAAGAAAGATTTCTCTTTGAGGCGGTGGCGAGGCGGTTTTCGTATCACACAGTTACCAAATCTAACTAATCAAACCGCCTCGCCACCAAGGCTGGGCATATTTGTCCATGCTTTATGAAGCGGTACTGCCATAACTCAATACGGCTACAAATAATACATATATTACATCAAATCCCTTGAGTTCTTGAACTTCTTTCCCTTGGACATTGAGCCAAAACAACAGCAAGACAACAGATAATTAGTACCTACCACTGGGTAAAAGAACAATATCTATGGCTTCGCCCACGGTTAAACCAAATCCAGCAAGTACAGTAACTAGCAAAAGCCTATCTCTTTTGCTAAAACCAGCAAAACGCAGTTCCATTGCAGCCAAAAGTGTAGTTGCTAAGGGCATAATAATGAAGGTCGAAAAAAGCGACCAAGTGGCGATTAAAGCAATTGATGCACTTAAAACCAAGACGACAACTAAAGTCTTAGAACCAAATTCAATCAAACGCTCTAACCAAGAAATACTCCTCCAAGCCACAGCTAACACTAAAGCTGCTACAGAAGCTCCCACCAGCCAAACAATGTGATTAACAGACAAATACCATCCCAGCCAAGCATAAGCCAGCCAGAGTAACACTAAAGGTTGCAAAGGAACCTTCTTGAAAGATCCAACATTCATAACCGAATTATTAACCCAGCCGATAAACGGATAGTAAATGTACGTAGACATAAGTATCCTGATAAATTCTAGATCAAGCTTTGTGACTCATGTCTACTTCACCAGAAAGATAATCGTTTTGGTACCCCTGACTTTATCTGCTTGCACACAATACTGTTAACATCGAGACTTAATATTAGTCTGAGTACTGGTCATTCATACTTCAGAAGGTCGTAATTTCCTGTTGATCTACCTATGGTTGAAAGAGGAAGGATTTAATGAAGTTCGACCTTTATGAAATGACTATGCAAACCCAATCAGAAGAACGCACACTTCATCCTAAATTAGAAAGAATTGCCAATTTATTGCGCTTTGTTGGTTGGGTTAGCTTCTGGTTGCAGCTGGGATTGGGGGCTGCATCTGTCCTAATGGTGATATTCGCTATTTCTGGTCGTAACTTCTCTCAAGCGCTAACACCACCTACGCCTGGAGTAGGAGTCACGACTTACACTCAAGGAACGACACCAGGAATTGGTATCAGCATCTTTTGGGCAGTTTGTGGAATTTTGGCACTAGTTTTTAGTCTTTATTTAGATTTTCGTTTGACTCGCTTTGCCAGACGGCTTCGCAATCCAAATCCAGATTTACACCCTAAAAAAGCACAGGTGATCCAATTGCTGCGGATCAGTGTGATTGCTGGTTTAGTGGGAATGCTACTCTTCATTTTGGGGGGTGGTGCTGGTTTGGGAGTCCTACTTTCAAAATCCATAGCCCAACCTCAAGGGGTCGCAATTTACGATCCAAGTCGCATTATTCGCTCTCTTGATATCTTTGTTGCAACGGCAAATATGAACGGTATCGCCGCTCATTTTATCGGAACAGTCGCTTCTTTGGGGCTTTTTAGCTGGCTGCATCGAGAGTCATAAGCAGATATCCCCGTACTTTCTAGAAACCAAAGGCTAAAAAGCCACCATCAACTGCAATACACTGTCCAGTAATGTAAGTAGCTGTTGGCATACACAAAAACGCCACTAAACCTGCGACTTCTTCTGGTGTACCAACTCGCCCCATCGGCGTGCGCGATACAACAGAGTTCAATACATCTGAATTGCTCAACAAAGGTTCAGTTAAAGGGGTGAGAATAAACCAGGGAGCAACAGTGTTTACCCGAATTTGATTTCCTGCCCATTCTACAGCCAAAGAACGGGTCAGTTGTACAAGCGCCGCTTTTGTCATCCCATAAGGTGCGCCTGTGCGAACTGCGGTTAACCCAGCAACAGAACCTATATTAACGATGCTACTGTTGTTTCCAGCTTTCAGCAAAGGATAAGCCAGTCGGCACATTTCAAATAGAGAAGTTAAGTTGGTTTGAAATATAGACTCATACTCTTGTTCTGTGTATTCCAACGCCTTTTTACGAATGTTGGTGCCAACATTGTTGACAAGAATATCTAATTCTCCTAAAGTTTGATTGACTTGTTCAATGATTGCCTGACGACCCTTAGGTGTGGCAACGTCTGCGGCAATTCCATAAGCTTTCGCTCCTTGCAATTGCCAGTTCTCAAGCTGTTGCTTCACTGCTTCTGCATTTCGGGCAACAATCATAATCTCAGCACCCAGGGACAGGAATTCTTGGGCGATCGCCAATCCAATCCCCTTAGTTCCTCCGGTAATCAAGGCTTTTCTTCCTGTTAATGTCCAGCGGTTATTGTTCATTCAATTTCTCTTTGTAGATTGCCAGAAGTTAGAAGTTTATGCAGTCATAAGCAGGAGCAATGCAATGGTTGTGGGATCAACCCCTTTAAGAGGGATCGCCTTTTTCCAAATTCCCCTTGCTCATTCTTCTATCATCGTTGCACAAGGATAATCAACCACACCAGTGTCAAGGCGAATAGAATCACATCGGTGGTTCTTGGTAAAATTGCTAAATAAGCGCTCAGTGATATTCATGAATTGCCCACCGATGTCGCCTACTATCTCTGGAGTTGTTCGGTTGCGCCCTCACGCTCGTGTTGTCAGCAAGCAGTCAATTTTATTACATTTAGCGGTGGGGCTTTTCAGTATTGGGTTCATCCCTACCCTAGCCCCCCGTCCTAGCTTGGGTGCAGAACGGTTGACCATCTCCTACGGTCTTGTGGCTCGCTCTATTCCCATTAATTCCTTGGAAACTTATGCCAGAACAGGCAAAATAGACGATGATTTGGCTGCATATGTTCAGTATGCAGGCAAGGAGCAACTCAACCTGCTACGGCAATTTTTGCTGACTCCCATTCCCCTAAATGCCGTAGCGGTTTCGCAATTTCTTTACACGCCAATTGGCAAGAGATTGTTAGAAAATTTGGGAGAAGTTGTACAGCAGGGATCTCGCATTAATGGGTTTTATGCAATTCGAGCCTCCCTGATTCTTGCAGCAGCAGACCCACAAGGGTTAACGTTATTAAACGTGCTACGCAAGTTTCCCTCAAGAGCAATTTCGATAGATTTAGCGCGCAGCTTGGAGATTGCAGGATCGTTCCAGAGGCTGGTGAATCAAACTCAACAGGCGATCGCACTGATCAATAAGCAGTCCTTGTTGGATGCAGGCACGGCTCCCACATTAAGTAATATTTCAGTGACTGACCTGCCACGACCAGGAAACTTTAGTTGGCAAAAGCGAACTATCATACTTAACGATAGCTCTCGCGAGCGCATTTTTCCTGCTGACATCTACCTACCAAATGTATCCAGCCTTCGTCCACTCATTGTCATCTCCCACGGACTTGGCTCTGATCGCAACAGTTTTGCTTACCTTGCTGAATACCTCGCTTCTTATGGCTTTGTCGTCGCCGTTCCAGAGCATCCAGGTAGCAATGCCCAACAGTTGCAAGCACTCTTCGGAGGTAGGGCGGCAGAAATCACAAGCCCCAGAGAATTTATTGACCGACCTTTGGACATAAAGTATTTGTTGGATCAACTCAGTAGCCTATCTCAATCCGACCCGACTTATAGAGGGCGCTTGAATTTGGAACAGATAGGCGTGGTGGGTCAATCCTTTGGTGGTTACACGGCTTTGGCATTAGCAGGAGCAGCAATTGATTTTAAACAACTTGACAAGAACTGCCCAGCTTCACCAGATGTACTCAATGCTTCGCTGTTACTTCAGTGCTTAGCTGTGAGTTTACCGCAATCTAAATATAACTTATCAGATCCACGGGTCAAGGCAGTCATTGCCATTAACCCTGTTGATAGTAGTATTTTAGGGCAAGCCAGTCTCAGCCAAATTAAAATCCCAGTGATGATGGTCGCTGGTAGTGTTGATACCGTTGCTCCGGCTTTTCCAGAACAAATTCAACCGTTTACCTGGTTAACAACCCCAAATAAATATTTAGTATTAATTAATGGCGGAACCCACTTCTCGACAATTGGGGCATCACCAAATGATGCCGTACCGGTTCCCGAACAGGTGATTGGTCCTAGCCCTGCCTTAGCGCAGCGATATATCAGAGCTTTGAGTCTTCCCTACTTCCAGACGTACGTTGCTAATGAGAAGAGTTACAGTCGCTACTTAAGTGCAGATTACATCAATGCCATCAGTCAGGAACCGTTACCCCTGAGTTTGGTGAAATCTCTGAGCCTTCAAGGTTCTGCCTCAACTGCAACCCAAGAGCCAACTACTATCAGTAAGGTTGAATCTCTGCCTTCATCTGAGGTTTTTGGATCACCATATCCAAAGCAATTTGTAAATATTAAATTTTAGTAATCCAGGCAGTATCGTTAGCGACAGGTTCAATGAGTTCCAACGGGACAAAGTACTCTCAAAGGCAAGCCTTTGATGGCATGAAGCCTCAAGTTACCACACTAATAACGATAATCAACAAACCCACCAAAATATGTAACACAGAAAAAATGAAGACAACACGCCCCTTTGGTGTTTCAAGATTTATTTCGAGATTTGCAACTCTTAAGCTACCACCCACCCAAGCAATTACGCCAATTATTGCAATTACCAGTCCAACAATGGTCAAAATAGAAAAATTTGGCATCTTAATCTGTAAATCGCTTTTGTTTTTACAAAGGATTTACTATAAAACGCTTTCAATTTTTCTAACGTCTGCTAAAGGGATGAGTGAAGTATGAAATAACTTTACTTATTTTATACTTTAGTGTATGCAAATATTAAAGGCTCACAGCTCGAGCTATATACTTGATTTGCCTGTGAGCCTTTAACAAAGTGCTAGCCTTGCTTAGCCTTGCTTATCTACAATTGGAAGACCTTGGGTATCCACGTCTAGCTCTTCACGTCGAATCGTATCAGTCGCTTCAGCTGTCTCGTGTTCTACAACCTTCTTGACTCGAACTTCTTCCCGCACAACAGCCTCTTTGCGGATATCGGGCGTTTCTTCGTAAAGCTCGACACGAGCAACTTCACCTTCACGGAAGTTGGCTTCCCCTGGATTTACAGCTGTAGCATCTGTGGGAGTTGTACGCTCAATGACGACGCGCTCTTTATCCACGGGTACTGCAACACGAGCTGTTTGTGTTTCCACGTGTTTGCCGATCGTCACTTCTCCAGTCTTACGGCGCTGTTTGTCAGCAATCAACCGCTCTTCATACAGCTTCAAGGTTTGACCCTCGCTGTCATTGCTGTCATTAAGGTTATATAATGACGGCTCGTGCTCGTAGTTGTAAGTATTGCGATCGTAAGTAGGTTGAGTTAAGTCAGAAATAGCAGCAGTAGCATCAGCAGCACCTGCAGTAGCAGTACCCGCAGAAGTAGCAGCTATTGGACGGTATGCACCCCGTACCTGCTCTTCGTAGTCAAAATCAACCTTTTCCAAATTATCGTAATTAGGCAGGCTTTCGACTTGCTCTTTGCTCAGACCATTGACAGAAATCCGTCTTGCACCATAATCAATGTTGCCAAGACCAACAGGCAGTAAAACTTTCTTGCCAAAAACCCAAAAGCCAGTGTCTACAATGAAATAGCGGAATTTACCTGTTTGCTCATCGACTAAGATATCGTAAACCGAGCCGACTTTATTATCTCCTTGAGCATAAACATCAAAGTTCTTGATGTCATCGAGATCGGAGTGTTCTTCACGATAGTCAGGGTAGAAGTCACCAAGCTTTACGAGTGCCATCTATTTTTCTCCTGCATTGCTTGTTCTTTTTCATATTAGAAATATTCAAAAATTATTCATCTTTCTCTTGAATGATAAAATGTATCAAAACATCTATACCTATTAGGTGAAATTCTGTTTTTTCTGCTCTCATAGTATGAAATATTACAAATTTCTCTCCAACGGGTGGAGAATTCTTGGCGTCTAGATGAAAGCAGAGGCTAGCCCCACGATTCAGAGGTTCATTGGGTTGTAGTGTTAAAAGACAAATAACTAAAAGACAAATACAAATAAAAGATAAATAACCAGACGGCTACTTCTATAAAGTCTGGGTTTTCTCAATACAAGCTTTTAGCTGTTCGGCAAGAACTTGAATATGGGGTTTTCTCAGCATAGTTAGGTGATTCCCAGGAATGTTGTGAATTTCCACTCCTTTAAGAGCGATTTCACCCCAACCCATAGTTAGATTTGCCTCAGCAATGCTTGACTGAACGCTTGTTCTAAAAAGAGTTATTCGGTGGGGATAGACTTGTGGGACATAGTTGACAGTTGCTTGGCTATTGGCATGGAAAACACGAAGCATTGGGCGAATTGTTAACTCGCGCAAAATCCGTGACTTGGACTCCTGAGGTATAAAGTGCGAGAACAGATTGGTTTCAATACGTCGAACAAAGTTATTAAAAATAGGATTAAAAAGAGGAAAACGAGAAGTAAAACTGTCAACTTGATTCTTGTTAGAAGCGCTTATTAGATAAAAATAATCGAGGAAAAATGACCATATATATCGCGCCACTGTAGTGAAAAGAAACCTCAAACTATCGCCAACAGAAGGTTGATTACTGGAAACTGGTGCTGCAGTGTCAAGCAAAGCAAGTAGAGCCACTTCATGCCCGCTTGCTTGCAGTTGCTGAGCCATTTCAAAAGCAACCAAACCTCCAAAAGACCAACCTCCTAAAAAATAAGGACCTCTTGGCTGCACTGTACGTAATGCTTCAATGTAGTAAGCAGCCATATCTTCGATAGAAGTCAGTGGCGAACTTTCTCCGTCAAGCCCCATAGGTTGTAGCCCGTAAAATGGTTGATTTTTCCCTAACTGATGAGCCAATTCGTAATAAGGGAAAACAACACCAAAAATGGGATGAACACAGAAGAAAGGAGGATTTGAACCACTAGGCTGAATGGCAACTAAGGGAGACCAAGGCAGAGAAGCTTTTTCTGAAGATAGAGATTTTGCTAAAGTTTCAATTGTTGAATTTAAAAATAACGAAGATAGTGGTAATTCACGTTCAAATTGCTTGTGGATTTGTTCTACAAGCCGTACAGCTACCAGAGAATTTCCTCCTAAGTCGAAGAAGTTATCGTGAATACCAACAGATTCAAGGTTAAGAACTTCAGCCCAGATTTTTGCAAGTGTTAACTCGGTTGAGTTACGAGGAGCGATAAACGCTTTATCTAATGAGCGGGTATTAGGACTATAGGGTGTAGGCAAAGCATGGATATCTACTTTGCCATGAGGCGTTAGTGGCAGAGAATTTAGCACTACAAAAGCTCTTGGAACCATGTATTGTGGTAATTTTTGTTTTAAAAAGTTACGTAGTTCAATATTTGTTGCCGCTTGTTTTTGATGGGGAACAATATAAGCCACTAAGTCCTTCTCACCAGAGACATTCTCTTGAGCAATAACCACCGTTTCTTGGACGCTTTGATGTTGTCTCAGCACCGTTTCAATCTCTCCCAATTCGATGCGGAAACCGTGAATTTTTATCTGATTGTCGATGCGATCGATAAATTCAATATTGCCGTCGCTTCGATAACGAGCTAAATCACCTGTCTTGTAAAGTCGCGTTTTTGGGAGAAAGTCGGTTTCTTGTATAAAGCAAGTTTCTGTTAATTCAGGACGGTTGAGGTAGCCTCGCGCCAGTCCTTCACCACTGATGTATATTTCGCCAGGAATTCCAATTGGTACAGGTTGTAAATGTTTATCTAATATATAGATTTGAGTATTAGCGATAGGGCGACCAATGGGCGGTTTTTCACCAGTAGCGCTAATTTCTGCAACAGTTGACCAAACAGTTGCTTCAGTTGGTCCGTAAGCATTAAAAAATCGGCGACCAGATGCCCAAAATTTTACAATATCTTCGGAACAGGATTCACCTGCACAAATAATAGTTTGCAGTGCGGGAAGTTCTACTTTTGGTAGGACTGCTAAAACAGCGGGCGGAAGGGTGACATGAGTAATAGCTTTTTCGCGCAATAGTTGGATCAAAGCTTGTCCGGGTAGAACCGATTCTTTCTTTGCTAAATAAAGAGTCGCTCCTGTTCCCAATGCCATGACAATCTCAAAAATTGAGGCGTCGAAACTTAATGATGCGAATTGTAGAATGTGGTGACTCGGTTGTAAATTGAATGTTTCAATCTGCGCTTGTATCAAGTTGGATAGTCCTCGGTGTTCGATTAAAACACCTTTAGGCTTTCCTGTTGAGCCAGAGGTATAGATGACATAAGCTAAGTTGTCAGATGTTAGGCAGTTCTTTGGGTTTTCCTGGCTTTGTTGTGCAATTGTCTCCCAATCTTTATCTATGCAAATTACAGTCAATTCATCTTTGTGATTCCCCCAACCTGCCTTACATTCCCAGGCTGAGCCTGGGAACGAGGAGGCTAAAGTAGAGGCTAGTGAAGAATGAGTTAGTAAAACCGATACTTTCGCGTCTTCCAGAATGAAGTTAAGACGATCCTGAGGATAGCTGGGATCTAAAGGCAAGTATGCTCCACCTGCCTTAAGGATGCCCAACAGTCCTATAATCATCTCAAAAGAACGCTCTAGGCAAATGCCAACTAAAGTGTCTGGGGCGACTCCCAGTTGTTGCAGGTGATATGCAAGTTGGTTAGCTCGGATGTTCAGTTCGTGGTAGGTTAAGTGTTGATTTTCAAAGACGAGTGCGTTTGCGGAGCATGCACTAAGCGCGATCGCATCAGGAGTTTGCTCTAAAAGCGCTTCAAACAACTGATGAAAACACTTGTTCTGCGGGTAGTCTCTCCTGGTATTATTCCAATCAATCAATAACTGCTGCCGTTCTCGCGCAGTCAGCAAAGGCAAATCTGAGAGGCGCTGTTGTGGATGAGTAACAATGCTTTCTAGCAGCGTTTGGAAATGCCCCAGCATCCGGCTAATGGTGGTGTCATCGAATAAATCGGTGCTGTAGATCACTTGTCCTTTGAGACTTTCCAAATCCTGCCACAGGTGAAACTCCAAATCAAGCTTAGCGGTTTTGCTGTCGAACTCGAACAGCGACAGCCTTAGCCCAGGTAACTGTAGCGCTTCAATCGGAGTGTTTTGCAGGCTGAACACGACTTGGAACAGCGGATGACGGCTCAAATCTCGATGCGGATGAAGTTCTTCCACCAGTTTTTCAAATGGCAAATCTTGATGGGCATAGGCTCCCAAAGTGACTTCTCGTACTCGATTCAACAGTTCCCGAAACGTCGGGTTGCCTGATAAATCAGTTCGCAGGACTAAACTATTGACAAAAAAACCAATTAACCCTTCTATTTCGCTGCGGTTGCGATTGGCGATCGCTGAACCGACTACAATGTCCTCTTGCTGCGTGTAACGATAAAGCAACGTTTGGAATGCTGCTAGCAGAGTCATGAACAATGTAACGCCTTCTTGACGGCTGAGGGCAACTAGCGCTTGACTCAAAGAGTGCGGGAGTTCTAGAAATTGTCTTGCTCCTCTGTATGTTGGCACTGCTGATCTTGATCTGTCGGTGGGAAGATTTAGCACCGAGATACCATCCAATTGCTTTTGCCAGTAAGCTAATTGGGTTTGGAGTACTTCTCCCACAAGCCACTCGCGCTGCCATTGAGCGAAATCTGCATACTGAATGGGTAGTTCTGGTAAGGGTGTAGAACTTTCGGATGCAACGTCTCTACAAGCAAAGGCTGTGTATAATGCCCCTAGTTCTCGAATCAGCACTCCAATCGACCAACCATCGGCAACAATGTGATGTAGATTGATCAACAGCAGATATTCTGCTTCATCCAGTTGTAGCAGTGTCACTCGCAGTAATGGACCAGTGGTTAGCTTGAAAGGACATTGAGCCTCTGCGGTTACGAGTCGCCGCGCTTGTGTCTCGCGTTCTGTTGCTGAAAGATGACGTAGGTCTATTAAGGGAAGGGGTATGGTTAAGGTGGGAGATATTGCCTGCATTGGTTGCCCTTCCATCAACACAAAAGTGGTGCGTAAGGTTTCGTGGCGGCGTACAATTTCGTTGAATGTCTGCTCTAAGGCAGTTAAATTGAGTGAACCAGTCAGGCGAAGTGCTGTTGACACATTGTAGAAGGGATTGCCCGATGCCAACTGGTTGAGAAACCACAATCTAGCTTGGGCAAATGATGCAGGGAAGATGAAGACTTCTGCTTCTTCAGGAATATTGAATTTTTCTTCAGCAGCTGGGGAGGAGTTGTCAGAAAAAAACTGGCTCATAAGCTGGTGATTCGGGTTTTTTAAGTATGTTAAAATTTTCTTGTTACTTAGTTATTACAATTGTTATAACTATAATTTATTTAGGTTAGTTAGCGATACGCCTTTAGGCGTCTGCCGTTCGGGCAATCGCACACCTAATATCAGGTTTAGAGGTAGTATGCATTACAATTTAAAGATTAGAAAGATTGGTAACTCTTTAGGAGCAGTATTTCCTAAAGAGTTACTGCAAAAGTTAAATATTCAAGAAGGGGACAATATTTTTCTCACAGAAACTCCTGATGGAGTTCGGATAACTCCATACGATCCTGAGTTTGAAGCAGCAATGGAGGCTTTTGAGAAAACTCGCAAGAACTACCGCAATGCTCTTCGAGAATTGGCTAAATGAAGGAGCCCCGCTGGGTGAGCGAATCAGCAGTCATAGCCATGGACGAAGAGTTAATTGCAGAGTATGGAGGAGCTACTGCCATAAGAGATTCTGGACTACTTAGCGCTAGCTTAGCTAGAGCTAAGCATTTATTTACTTATAGCGATAGTGCCACTTTGTTTGATTTAGCAGCAGCTTACGCTTATGGTTTAGCAAAGAATCATGCTTTCATCGATGGCAATAAACGAATTGCTCTTGTTGTCATCGACGTTTTTTTACGTTTAAATGGATACGAGTTGATTGCACAAGAAGCAGAAGCAGTTATCAAGATAACCAATTTGGCAGAAGGGATAGAGGAGCAAGATTCTATAGCAGCTTGGATTGCAGCAAATTCTCAGGAATTAGATTTAGAGTAGATGGCGATTCGCCTGCACAGCTTCCACTACGACTCTGAAAAGTCAACCTTAAAAGTTTGTCCTTCCACTGTTACTTTATCGCCCGATACTAATTTCCGTCCTCGTCGGGTTTCAATTGTACCATTGACTTTTATCTCACCTTGTTGAATCATTAGCTTGGCTTGCCCACCTGTCGGCGCTATACCCACAAACTTCAAAAACTGGTCGAGTTTAATCGTATTGTCGTTTGTTGTCATAATAAGTGTTACATCTATAAAAAGTTAATTTGGCGTTCCTGCTGCCGAGTATGAATTTTATTATGCCTCCTTCCTCGGCACGCTACGCGTATCTCAGCAGAAAATACCCGCATAGACGCAGAGCGGCTTTTCCTACAGAAGGCGCAAAGATTAGACTTCTTGCAAAAGTATGATTAATGGATATTTACAACCACAAATGCACACCGATTATTTCTTCTCTTCGAGACGCACTCTCAATACCGTTCGGTAATAACGTTTATCAAATTGTTAAACCAACTAAACTTAGCAACTTGTGCCAATTATCACCTAACCAAGCAGTAGTTTTAGTAAGGTGTGGCTGAAGTTTTGCGATCGTACAGGCAAACCCTTCGGCTTTCTTGGCATAGTCAAAAGCTCGTTCTAATGCCTTACCCACCTCGTTTTTATCTGGCTGTGGCTTATTTAGCTCCTCCTGGGCATCTTCAAAGGCATTGTCAATTTTACGACGGTCTGAGCTTTCTAACTTCCCTAGTATCTCACGTAAGGCGTTGATTTCTATTTCTATGTTGACACTTGCAGGTGTGGGTAAACTGACTTGTTGAAAATTGATGTTTGCAGTGTTGCTGTCTCCTGTTATAACCGCACTACCAGTAACAGTACCCCCAATAGAAACTGAACGATTTTGCCCACCTTTATTATCATTATTTATACCATCAGCCTTGTGAGATTTTACTGCATTTGTGGGCTGTTCTGTCTGATAACGCCGTCGCCTAATTTTGATCCTAGGGGTTAAAGATTCTGGAATTCCCTGCAAATCAATAGATGTACAACCCATTTGAAAACAATCTTCATAATTCCTGAGCGCCGCCAAAGCAGTATAAAATCCCATACTAAACTTCATCGCCGCCATATCTCCAATCGCCTGATTCATCCCCACCACGCAATCAATATGTTGATGAATTGCTGTGGCTTGTTCTTCGCTATAGCAGGCGTTAAGTAAAACACACTCCACCTGTGACTGAAATAAATCAAATAGTTTTGCTAGGGCTTGGGTACTTACAAGTTGCGTATACCCAAAATTATCTTCCAAGGCTAATCCATCAGTACCAGAGCCATGTCCGGAAAAGTGAACAATTGTTGGTTGATGGTGAGACAGGAAGCGGGTTAAATCATCCACTCGTACCGCAAATTCAGTGATGATTTGAAATTCGTCTCGATTTGGAGATAGTTGCAGTGTGTTTTTGATTTCCCGCACCTCTTCATCTAGGCGCAGATTACTTGTGTTTTTGGGGTTAGCGGAGAGGATGAGGATTTTTTTCACGGTGTTATTTAATATGGTTTTTTATATATGTTCGAGGAAAATACGTTGGTATTTAGGATTTTTATACAGATTGAGTATATATTTTTTCGAAAGATTGTAAAATATGCTGTTCAGTACACGGCATCCACAATCTTTCGATGTATGGCTCGCATTTAATTTGGGGAAAGCTATCTAATACTTGTTTTATTTCCGCGAAGCTGTACTAAGTAAGTCGGCATGATAAAACCAAGGTATGTTGAGTTTTGTAAAAACTCTGGGACGATTCATTTATATTCTCTTTGCTGATTTTACACTTCTTTACATAAATTGATTTTTTAACGCCGACTTATCTTGTGAACTGAAACTCCCACCATCCGCTTTTAGGACTTTCACGACCAGCAGCGTCCACTGCCCAAACTCGCCAACGTCCTGGTTGTGCGCCAACGAAATCAAAAGTATAGCTGGTAGATTGGAGGTTAGATGCTTGTATCCAGGGAGCATTGTTGGCGGTACATCCGCCAGGCTGGCAGAACTCAATCTCGACCGTGTAACTTGTTGCACCTGGCACATCCGACCATCGCAGTGTTCCCACTCGTGGCAAGTATTTGAATATCGTTTTGTTAGCTGGAAACATCTGTACTGGCGTAACTAATTTTTCTGCTGGTGCTGACCGAGGTTTGTTGTTGTTGCTTGTTTCCGAGTCAGCAGGCAAGTTGCCGCAAGTGCGCTCGTAGGGAATACCTTCACCTACAAAACGACGCCATTCTTCCAGTGTTAGATTGCGCCATACTTTTTCACATACTTTGTCTGCCAAAGCCTCAGTGCGAATATTCCAGATCCGAATAGTTCCATCGTCACTGCCTGATGCTAGGGACTGACCATTTGAGCTGAACGCCACTGAACTGAATCCATCTGTAGGAGATCTCAGAACGGCGCGTAGGATGGTAGGGACAGCATTTGGCTGACGCAGATCCCATAACCGTACTGTCTGATCGTTACTGCTCGAAGCTAATGTGTGACCATCCCGGCTAAACGCCACCGATCTAACCTTGTCCTGGTGACCGCTTAAGATAATGGGAGCAGCGTTGGGCTGGCGTAAATTCCACAACCGTACCGTCTTGTCCTGACTGCCAGAGGCTATTGTGTGGCCATCTGGACTAAACGCCACCGATGTAATATGTTGCTCATGCCCGCGCAGGATAATGGGGGCAGCATTTGGTTGGCGTAGATTCCACACCCGTACCGTGTTGTCATTACTACCCGAAGCCAGCGTATCACCATCTGGACTGAATGCCACCGATGTAACATAGTTCTCATGACCTTCCAAGACTAAGGGTTTGGTTTCTAACTGGCGCAGATTCCATATCTGTATTTTCTTGTAACCAGCCGAGGCTAGTGTGTGACCGTCCGGGCTAAATACTAAACTGTATCCTCTTGCCTCACTGAGGACGGTGGGTTTGCTGCCGGGTTGACCCAGATTCCAAAGCTGTACACCTCCTTTTCCTTCATCCATGCTTTCTGCTGAGGATGCCAATATTTGACCATCTGGACTAAATGCCACTGAATATATCCCGGCACTATTGGGGATAGTCAGGACGATAGGCTTGGCGCTAGGCTGACGCAGATTCCATAACTGTACATTATGGTCTTTCCAGTATCTGCTTTGACTACCTGAGGCTAGCGTGCTATCTGAGCTGAACGCCACCGAACTCACTGAATCCTTTTGCGTGAGAATAGTAGGTGCGGCACTGGGCTGGCGCAAATCCCACAGCCTTACAGTTTTGTCGTCACTGCCGGAAGCCAGCATCTGACTATCCCGGCTGAACGCTACTGAACTGACTGCCTCTAAATATCCGGTCAGAACAGTTGGTTTGGCACTAGGCTGGTGCAAATCCCACAGTCGCACAGTTTTATCGTCACTACCCGAAGCCAACATCTGACCATCCGAACTGAACGCGACTGACCTAACAATATCTTCGTGTCCATTCAGGACGGTAGGTATACTATTTGGCTGACGTAGATTCCACAGTCGTACTGTGTTGTCTTGACTGCCGGAAGCTAGCATCTGATCATCCCTGCTGAACGCTACTGAACTGACTGCCTTTGAGTGTCCGGTCAGGACAATTGGTTTGGCACTAGGCTGGCGCAAATCCCACAGCCTTACAGTTTTATCGTCACTGCCCGATGCGAGCGTGTGACCATCCGAACTGAATGCTAACGACCTAACAATATCTTCGTGACCATTCAGAACAATAGGTTTAGGGCTGGGCTGGCGTAGATCCCACAGGCTCACCGTCTTGTCCTCACTGCCTGAGGCGATTGTGTGGCCATCCGAACTGAATGCTACTGACCAAATCCTATCCTTGTGGTTGAAGATGGTAGGTTTGGCGCTAGGCTGGCGCAAATCCCACAGCCGCACTGTCTTATCGTCACCCCCTGATACCAGCATCTGACCATCCGGGCTGAATGCCACCGAAGTAACCCAATTCTCGTGACCACGTAGAACGATGGGTTTGGTTCCGGGTTGGAGTAAGTTCCATACTCGTACAGTTCCGTCGAGACTACCTGAAGCCATCGTGTGACCATCCGGGCTAAACGCTACCGACCATACCCTATCTGTGTGGTCGCGCAGGACGGCGCTAAAATAACGGAAACCAAGGACTGCCCGCAGCGCATCATTAACATTAGCTTGATACAGAACTTGGTTCTGATTCCTCTGATTGAAGAGATAAGCTTGGCGTGCGAGCAAAGCACCTCGCTCATCTTGCTTAAGTTGCTCTGGCTGACGCGGTGCTTGTCCTGCGAGTGCCTGCACAATAGACCCAAAGCGTAGGCGTTGAGCTTCTCCTGTTTGGATCATTGCAAACACTCCTGTTCCTGCTGCTCCCAGAAACACCACCACCAGCCCTACTACTAACCGACGTAGTTTTCTAGTCGCTTTGGTCTGTTCCTGGGCCCGCTGGCGCTCTACTTCGGCCCGCCGACTCTGCTCTGCGGCCAACTCCTGAGCCTGTGCCAGTTCGCGCTGGCGGGCGGCTTCCTTTTCTTTTTCCTGGCGATCGCCTTCTTGGATACTCTGCTCGATAAATTCTTTCTCATCAATTAACTCTTCTGGGCGTTCCTTCAGTTTTTCTTCTGCTTCTGCTAATGCTGCACCACGCAACAAAGAACCCGGATCTCGATTCGTTGCTTCCCATTGTCTCTTTGCTGCCCGCAGTCGCTCTTGCCAAGCTCTAAAGCTACGAGCCATGCCCATCCATCCTCGCAGTTCTCCCCAATTATGTATCAGCGCTTCATGGACAACCTCTACTGTTTCTTGCCCCGCAGCATTACGACTAGTAACCACTAATCGCGCATCCGCCAACTGATTCACCAATGCCCAGCTTGCTCCACTCAATTCTGCTTTCGTCGCCAATCTTCGCGTATCTTCCGTTCCTTCCCCCGGACGCACCAACTGAATAAAAATTCGCTTTACCTGTTCTTTTTCAGTTGCACTCAACTTACCATAATTCTGATCTGCATGACGAGCCAAGGCACCTTGTACCTCACCAATTTCCTCATAAGCTGCATGAGTTAACTGTTTACCCCTTCGTCCTTTCCACAACTGTGTTAACGCAAACTCCAGCAGAGGTAAATTACCCGGTTCATCTTCCACATCCTCCAAAATGCGTTCTACCAGTCCCGCTTCAAATGTCACCCCCAATTTTTCAGCAGGCTTTTTAATCACCTGTGAAAGTTCCTCACAGTTCATTGGTCCCAGCTTGATGTCAGCATTTTGCAACACATCTACAAGTGGACGATAGGAGAGGAAATTCCCCAAGAAATCTGCCCGCATGGTTGCAACTAACACCGTAGTATTGTCAGGGGAAGATTGAAAGCAAGCTAATAACGTATCTAGGAAACCAAGGCGAACTTTCTGATCTCCACACAAAGTATAAAGTTCTTCAAATTGGTCTGCAATCAACAGCACCCGATGATTGCCGTGGTTTTGGTGAATCTGGGCAAATACATTAGCCAGAGTCACAGTACCTTCACGAAAATAACCCGCTAACTGACGAGCTTGAGCTATCTGTTCAGTAGCATTGAAATATGGGGTATAAAGAGGAACCAGCGCCAGCGCCAGCGCATGGAAAGGGTCGGAACCCGGACGGAAGTGAGTAAATAGCCAGTGACCTGCTTGTTGCAGCTTCGGTACTAGTCCTGCCAATACGACTGACGATTTCCCACTTCCTGACGCCCCCAACACGGGTATAAAATGACTTGTTTGAGTCGCAACGAAAAGTTCTTCTACAAATACCTCACGTCCAAAGAAAAACTCTGCATCATCGGGACCAAAGTGAAATAAACCGCGATAAGGACAGAGGAAATTTTCATCAGCACTATCAATATATTCACTAGGTAATAGTGTTGTATTTTCACGGTAATAGTAATTAGTGATGGTAATAGTAGCAGTATTGCTATTACCAGGAATAATGACACTGCTGTCAGCACTCCCTCCAAGTTTGACGCTACGGTCTTCTTCTGTCATCCTTCCCTCACTTATCCATTCTCCACGGCTTGTACTGGTTTAATACGCCACAAGAATATATAATTGCAATAAAATCAACATATGCATCCAAAGCAATATTGCAGCACAAACATCTACTTCACGACGACTAGTGGGTCATTTGGCGCGCTCATAGCCATTTAAATAAGCTAGTGGCAAAGTAAAAATATGAACAGTTGAATGAATTAACGGAGGGCGATGTAGATATGTCACGTTATCCAAAAGACCCACTACTGGTGTGTCAAATTCATTTTGACGGGTTGGTAGTGCGAGCAAGATGCTCGCATTACCCATCAATTTAACCTTTTCTGTCAAGATGCGTGGTAGCAAATCCTTGATTTTACCATAAAATATTTGTGCAATAGGTCTAATGCATGCGTAAGTCCTGTGGTTGTGGCGCGACTCTTGGTTATCTCTGTTCGCTTTCTTTATTCAGCGATGATAACTTCATCCGCCGACTCTCACGAGAAAGCGGCACTAAAGCTGGAGCTTTACTTTCAACATTACTAGCTTTCAAACTTTCAACCACCTTAGATAGTTCTGCAATTGTCGGTGCTTCAAATACGCTACGCAAAGGTAACTCCACCTTAAAAGCATCGCGCACTCTAGAGACAAGCTGAGTTGCCAGTAAGGAATGACCTCCCAAGGTAAAGAAATTATCATCAATACCCACACGCTTAACTCCCAAAACCTCAGCCCAAATTTTCACCAGCAGTTGTTCAACAGCAGTTTGAGGCGCAACATAACCTCCTGTCAATTGTGGCTGAATTGGATCGAATGCTCTTAAGGCGCGACGATTTATTTTGCCATTAGGTGTCAAAGGTAGAGACTCCAGCACCACAAAAGCTGAAGGCACCATGTACTCAGGTAGCTTTTCTGCGAGATAAGTCTGCAATTGCGGCACTAACTTACGTGCTGCTTTGGCTTGTAGGGGATTATTCGCGTAAGATTGCCACGGACGCGCGTGAGTATTGAGTGGAAAAATAGTTCTTTGCTTGGATGCACCTTGCTTGACAAAAACCACGTCATAGCATCCTTCACTACCTGAATCTGACCAGCTAATATTAACCTTGTATGGTAGTTGATTAGCCAGTCCATAAAAATCTTCTGGCTCAACTCCTAAATTTTGGAGTTTTTGCAAAGCTTCACGCATCTGACCGACAGTTTTAAAATCTTCTGCGCCTGACAACCATTCTGCTGTTTTAACTGCTGCCATAACTCGGGCATTAGGCACATTAGTAATGCCTAAGATTTCTAGTTGATTCTCAATCAATAGCTGACGAACTGTTGCGACTGTGAAGTTATTGTCTTCCCAGTTCAGGCATTGTGATCCCCCCTGTCCCCCTTGAAAAGGGGGGTTCTCAAGCCCCCCTTGATAAGGGGGGTTGGGGGGATCAGTTTCACCGCCAATAGAAAGAATCACATTATAACGGAACTGAGTTAATTCATTGTGGTAGGAACCTCGTATCAATTGAATTTGTACATGACTAATTTGGGGAAGCTGCTGCTTTAATGCAGTGAAAAAAGCCGGATCAATGACTAACTCTGTTTCTTGGAAAATTTGCATTTGTACCTGTTGCTGCAACTCGGAACGAGTGAGAGACGGTTCAGCTTGATACAGTTGTACCGATGCATGGAAAGCTTGCAACAGCGGTAAACTACGGACATCTCCTATGAAGATAAAGCCACCAGGAGCAGTTGCCTGGACAGCACCTTCTAAGACACGAATAAGATAATCAATACTGGGAAAATATTGCACAACCGAGTTAAGAACCACCGCATCAAAAGCTTGTGCTTCTACTCCCTGAAAATCAGCAGCCATCTTTTCAAACAGCGTTACCTGTTGTAGAGACGCGCCATCCGAGAGTTCTACATTTGCCAACTGCTTTTGAATATAGTTAAGTGAAGCTGGGGAAAAGTCCGTCCCATAATATTTAACGCAGTGAGGCGCAATTCTAAACAGCAATAAACCTGTTCCACAACCAATTTCTAGGACTCGGCTGGGTTGCAAAGCCAGAATTTGTCCAACTTGGTTATTCACCCACTCGCGCATCTGTTCTGCTGGAATTGGCTGATTTGTATAACTGCTATTCCAGCCCACAATATTGAATGTTGGATCGGAATCACCCGCAGGTGTATTGTAAGTTTCGTTATAGAGCATCTGCCATTGCAAAACCTGCTCATCCTGCAATGGCGTCTGTTGGATTTGTTCTTGTTGACTGTTGTCTTCAGCATTCAGCGCCACATAAGCGACTAACCGCTTTTCCCCTTCATTGTCACGAGTCATGACTACCGTTTGCAGTACTGCTGGATGCTGACTCAGCACCGCTTCAATTTCTCCCAACTCAATGCGGTAGCCCCGCACCTTAACCTGTTCGTCGAGGCGACCTAAAAATTCGATGTTACCATCTTGTTGATAGCGAACTAAATCACCTGTTTTATAAAGACGTGCTTTTTGCTGATTGCTAAAAAGATTAGGAATAAATTTTTCAGCAGTTAAATCACTAGAGTTTAAATAGCCTCGCGCCAGTCCATCACCAGCAATGTACAGTTCTCCTGGAACGCCGATGGGTACAGGTTGCAAATGTTTATCTAGTATATAAACTTGTGTGTTGGCAATCGGACGACCAATTGCAGGTGCGATCCCCCCTTGCCCCCCTTGGAAAGGGGGGTTGGGGGGATCTGCTTGATTCGTAACAAAAACCTGACCGGAAGTTGTGACAACAGTATTCTCGGTTGGTCCGTAATTATTTACAACCTGAAAAGGATACTTAGCTAAAGGATATTGATGTAGTTTGTCGCCACCTGTAAGTAATATTCGTAAAGCTGCTTGATTCGACCAATCTAATAATAAAAGTTTCTCTGCTAAAGGTGTTGGTACAAAGCTAATTGTTATCGCTTTTGACACTAGCCAATCTCGCAGTTTCTCAGGCGATCGCCTAGTTTCCTCATCTGGAAAATAAATACTTGCTCCAGCACTCAGATAAGGCAAAATTTCCCAGCTACAAGCGTCAAAGGCTACTCCGGCAATTTGTGTGACTCGGTCAACCGGTGAAATTGCAAAGGTTTTTTGATGCCAAAAGACAAGATTTAACAATCCTCGATGTTCAATTTTAACCCCTTTAGGCTTGCCTGTTGAGCCAGAGGTGTAGATGACATAAGCAAGATTATTTGCTGTAACCTTGCTAGTAAGATTATCTTCACTTTCTTTAGCAATTGTCTCCCTATCTTTATCCAAAAAAATGATAAGGGAATTCTGTTTTTCAAGACGGTTAACCCATCGTTCCTGAGTTAATATAACTGGAATGTGAGCATCTTCAAGCATAAAGCTTAAGCGTTCACGGGGATAGGTGGGATCTAAAGGCACATACGTTCCACCCGCTTTTAGAATGCCCAACATTCCAATGACCATATCAAAAGAGCGCTCTACACAAAGTCCTACCAAAACCTCCTCACCAACGCCCAGTTTTTGTAAGTAATGTGCCAGTTGGTTGCTACGTATATTTAACTCTTGATAGCTTAGATGTAGAGACGTTCCATGGAACGTCTCTACATCTGGAAATATCAGCGCCAATGCATCAGGATTTTGCTCTACCTGAGCTTCAAATAGCTGATGAATGCATCTATCCTGAGGATAATTTGCTTTGGTATTGTTCCATTCCACTAACAACTGATGTCGCTCAGCTTCGCTTAAAAACGGTAAATCTGCAATTCGTTGTTCTGGATGAGCGACAATACTTTCTAGCAGCGTTTGGAAATGTCCCAGCATCCGGGTAATGGTGCTGTCATCAAATAAATCGGTGCTGTAAATGACAAAACCGCTGATACCTTCTGAGTTATTTACCCATAACCCATTTTCAGGCGTTAGCGAAGCTCCTCCTTTGGAGGCTCGCTCCCACAGGTGAAACTCCAAATCAAACCGTGTTGTTTCACTATCAAATGGTAAGGGACTAAGAGTTAACTCAGGTAACTCCAACGCTGACATTGGCGCATTTTGCAGCGCAAACACCACCTGAAACAGCGGATTTTGATTCAAGTTGCGTTCTGGATGCAGTTCTTCCACCAACTTTTCAAAAGGCAAATCTTGGTGAGCATAAGCTTCTAAAGCTACGTCTCGCACTCGACTCAACAGTGAGCGAAAAGTTGGGTTCCCTGACAAATCGGTACGCAGCACCAAGCTATTGACAAAAAAGCCAATTAACCCTTCGATTTCACTACGGTTGCGGTTGGCAATTGGTGAACCCACAGCAATATCTTCTTGCTGCGTGTAGCGATAAAGTAAAATCTGGAAGGCTGCAAGCATTGTCATAAACAAACTCACCCCTTCCTGCTGCGAGAGAGTTTCTAGCGCTTCGCTCAGACTTTTTGGTAATTGGAGAAATTGCCTTGCACCCCGGTAAGTTGGAGCTGCTGGTCTTGGTCTGTCGGTTGGCAGATTTAGCATGGAAACGCCTTCCAACTGCTTTTGCCAGTAACCAAGTTGCTTTGCCAACACATCCCCTTGCAACCATTGACGCTGCCAATATGCGAAATCTGCATATTGAATCGGTAGTTCTGGCAGAGGGGAACGTTGATTGCTGGCAAAAGCTGTGTAAAGCAGTGCTATCTCTCGAATCAGCACTCCGATAGACCAACCATCGGAGACAATATGGTGCATATTCAGCACCAGGATATGTTCTGCTTCATCCAACCGCAGCAGTGTGACTCGCAGCAATGGATCAGTTGATAAATTGAAAGGACGTTGAGCTTCCTGAGTCATGAGTCGTCGCGCTTCTTTTTCACGTTGATCCCGAGGAGTCGGTGCTACTACGACTTGTGGCAGTTGCTGCAAATCTCTGACTGCTAAGGATACATTTAAAATAGGTGCAATGACCTGAACTGGTTGCCCTTCCAGTATGACAAAAGTGGTACGTAAAGCTTCGTGACGCCGCACAATTTCGTTAAAAGTTTGTTCCAGCGCTGTCAAATTAAGCGAACCTGTTAAACGAAATGCTGCTGGGACGTTATAGAAAGGATTGTTCGGTACTAATTGGTCAAGAAACCACAGCCGCTGTTGAGCAAAGGAGAGGGGGAGATTCCTGTTTCGCGAAATAGGTACGAGGGGTGTAGAGGTGTGGAGCGTAGTATAATTAGCTACTTTTAAAAATCCAATAATTTCTGCTTTGCGCTGTTGAATTTCTACACGCAATTCTGGTGTGAGCGTTCCTTCAGGAGCGTTACAGCGAAGGCGATCGCCCTCAATAAAAACCTGAATATCTAAGCTGCGAAGATAAGATAGAAACTCAACTGTGTTCAAAATTACGCCCCTTCGCAACAGCTGTTAGTTGCTCGTTGTCAATTGACCAAGACGTTTTAACACATTCACAACTTCATACAAATCATTCCTTGGGTTGAAAATGTCGAACATTAGAGAGATTGTGTACCCTGGATTGTTTGAACTATCGTATGAAGCTGAAAGACAACGCAGTTAACAAACTAACCCAAGGTTTAGGCTCATGGTGTTCATGCCTCATTATTTCCTGCTTGTATGGCTGGTTCAACTGCTGTCGATTGGCGTGCTTGGCGGGGGAATCTACATTCTCTATGAGTGGTACGAACGGGAACTTGTGGGAATGTCCTACTTGGTGGCTGGACTGGCAATGGTTCTGTGGTCTTTTGGCGGTCGTTTTATCAGTTTGCCGCTTCTGCGCCGTCCTGGAACTGAAGAACCCAAGCTCATGCGTACCGGAACTGTGCAGCGTGTGCCACGACCAGATGGTAGCGTACTACAAGTAGAGTTTTATGGTCCTGAGGATGGTCAACCGATTATCATGTCCCACGGTTGGGGACCAAACAGTACTGTGTGGTACTATGCTAAGCGACAGCTGAGTCATGGCTTCCGAGTGATTGTTTGGGATTTGCCGGGGCTGGGAAAATCCTCTAGACCGAAAAACAACGATTACTCCCTAGAAAAATATGCCCGCGATCTCGAAGCCGTTGTTGCCATAGCCGGGGATAAGCCTGTCATCCTGTTGGGACACAGCATGGGAGGCATGATTAACCTGACATTCTGTCGGCTGTTTCCAGAGCATTTGGGGCGTCGGGTGGCTGGCTTAATCCTTGTAGATACCACCTACACTAATCCAGTAAAGACTTGTATCTTTAGCGGTTTGGTACGTAAATTGCAGAAGCCGCTGCTCGAACCTCTGTTGTACCTTACCATCCTACTGTCACCTATCATGTGGCTGATCACTTGGCTGTCGTATTTTAATGGTTCGCTGTACATCAGCGTAGAACTGTCTGGATTTACTGGTACTGAAACACGCGGGCAACTAAATTTTGCAGGTTTCTTATCAGCATTGGGTTCGCCTGGTGTTCTGGCTCGCGGTACATTGGCAATGTTCAACTACGACGAAACAAAGACACTTGCGACTATTAACGTTCCAGTGTTGATTGTCTGCGGTGCTTCAGATATAGCGACTAAACCTGTTGCGAGCGATCGCATGAAAGCAGAATTGCCAATAGCTGAACTCGTCACCATTAAACGCGGTGGACATATGGCATTGATGGAGCAGAACCAGCGGTTTAGCGAAGCTGTCAGAGCGTTTTGTGTTGCCTGCACGTAAATCAGGTTGAAAACTTGGTAAAATTCTTTAAAATTCCACGTCTTCTCGCTCCTGATCTGTAGTTCCGGTCGTATCCAAAGCTTTCGCTGCCCAACAGATTGTCTCAATGTACCTAGCAAGTTGTGCCACAGTCGGTGCTTCAAACAAGTTGCGTACAGACAAATCTATTTGGAAGGCGTCGCGTATTCGAGAAACCAGTTGAGTTGCTAGTAGAGAATGACCGCCCAATTCAAAGAAATTATCGTGGACACCTAGCTGCTCTTTTCCCAAAACCTTAGCCCAAATTTCCACTAACACCTCTTCTACCGACGTCCGTGGTGCCACATAATCTTCTTTCATATCGAGAGTGAGTGTATCGGGTGCTCTTAAGCCGCGGCGATCCACTTTGCCGTTGGGTGTCAGTGGAAGAGATTCCAGCACCACATACGCTCTTGGTATCATATAAGCTGGTAACTTTTGTTTCACGAATTGGCTAATGTCACTCATCAGTGCTGAGTCAGATGTTGCTCTGAGGACTCGATACTCAGGACTCGGAACAATATAAGCAACCAAAAGCTTATCACCAGGTATATCCTCAGCAGCAATGACAACTGTTTCTTCCACTGCTGGATGTTGACTCAGCACCGCTTCAATTTCTCCCAACTCAATGCGGAAGCCGCGAATCTTTACTTGATTATCGATACGACCCAAAAATTCAATATTGCCATCTGGTAAATAGCGGGCTAAGTCACCCGTCTGATAAAGACGCGCTTCTGGTTTACTACTAAAAGGATTGGGAATGAAGCGTTCAGCAGTTAACTCAGGACGATTGAGGTATTCTCGCGCCAGTCCATCACCGCCGATGTACAACTCGCCGACAACGCCAATGGGCACAGGCTGTAAATCAGCATCCAGCAGATAAATCTGTGTGTTCGTAATCGGGCGACCTATGGGAATAGATGTGGATGAGTCTGGTAATTCTTCCACACAGTAATAAGAAGAAAATGTTGTATTTTCTGTAGGACCATAAACATGAATGAATTGCTTTGGCGAACCATATTTAATAACCTTGTTAACCCATCTCATATCAACAGTTTCGCCACCAAATAGCAAGTATCGTAACGAAGCAAAAGCTTGCGGAACATCTCTAGCAATCTGTTGGAATAAGGCAGTGGTCAAAAACAAAACGCTGATGCCTTTTTGTCGTAGTTGTAATGCCAATTCGTGAGGCGAGATTATGACATCTTTGCTAATTCCAATAAGTTGAGCGCCATTAAGGAGCGCTCCCCAAATCTCGAAAGTGGCAGCATCAAAGGAAGTGTTTGAGGCTTGGGCAATTTTATCAGTTCTTTCCAATTTTACATAGTTTGTGTTGCACACCAGCCGATTCACGGCTTTATGAGTGACAGTAACTCCTTTAGGCTTTCCTGTAGATCCAGAAGTATAAATAACATACGCTAAGTTATCACTGGTCAAGCTGCTTGTTAGATTTTCTTCGCTTTGTTGAGCAAGAATTTCCGAGTCTTTATCTATGTAAAAAATTCGGTTTGAGAAAGCTTCAAAATGCTTGCTCAACTTTTCTTGAGTTAGTAAGACTGGAACTTGTGCATCTTCCAGCATGAAATTTAGGCGTTCTTGCGGATAGCTAGGGTCTAAAGGTACATAAGCTCCCCCCGCTTTCAGGATAGCCAGCAACCCAACTATTATTTCTGGTGAAGGCTCTAGACAAATGCCTACTAAAACGTCAGCACCTACACCCAATTTTTGTAAGTGGTGCGCTAGTTGATTGCTGCGAATATTCAAGTCTCTATAGGTCATATGTAGAGACGTTGCATGCAACGTCTCTACATCTTCATATATGACTGCTATAGCATCAGGGTTCTGCTTTACCTGATTTTCAAACAATTGATGGATACACTTATCTTGTGAATAATCAGCATGGGTGTTATTCCATTCCACTAATACCTGATGTAGCTCACCTTCGCTCAATAGCGGTAGATTGGCTATGGGTTGTTCTGGATGAGAAACAATACTTTCCAACAATGTTTTAAAATGTTCTAGCATTCGAGTAATAGTGGCTTTATTAAATAAATCGGTGTTGTACACCATTACACCTCTAATACCCTCGGAATGCTCCCAGTTTGCGCCCCATAGGCTCCGGAAATCCTCAGAACACTTCCACAGGTGCAACTCCAAATCAAAGCGTGTTGTTTTAAAATCAATATTTATAAAGCTAGGCACTAAACCAGGTAATTCTAGCGCTGACATTGGTGCATTCTCGAAACCAAACACCACTTGAAATAACGGATGGTGGCTCAAATTTCGCTCTGGATGCAATTCCTCAACGAGCTTTTCAAAAGGCAAATCTTGGTGACTATATGCTCCTAGTGTTACCTCCCGTACTCTGCCTAGCAGTTCTCGAAAAGTCGGGTTTCCAGATAAGTTACTACGTAGCACCAAACTATTGACAAAAAAACCAATGAGTCCTTCAATTTCGCTACGGTTACGGTTAGCAATTGGCGAACCCACCGCAATATCTTCTTGGTATGTGTAGCGGTAAAGTAACGTCTGAAATGCTGCCAGCAGCGTCATAAATAAGGTGACACCTTCTTGCTGGGAAAGCGTCACAAGTGCATCACATAATTTTTTCGGTAACTCTAGAAATTGTGTTGCTCCTTGATAGCTTTGTATAGCTGCTCTCGGTCTATCTGTAGGCAGATGCAGCATGGAAATGCCGTTTAATTGCTGCTGCCAATAAGCTAACTGGGTTTGTAGCACTTCTCCTTGTAACCACTCGCGCTGCCATTGGGCGAAGTCGGCGTACTGAAGAGGCAGTTCCGGTAGGGGGGAAGCCTGGTTTTGTGCAAAAGCTGTGTACAGCGTTCCCAGTTCCCGAATCAGTACACCAATAGACCAATCGTCGCAGATAATGTGGTGCATATTCAGCACTAGAATATATTCTGTTTCCCAAAGCTGTAGCAGCATCACTCGCAGCAATGGTTCAGAAGACAAATCGAAAGGACGTTCTATCTCTGCGGTAACAATGCGCTTTGCTTCCCCCTCCCGTTCGTCTGGTGGTAAGTGCCGCAGGTCTAATAGAGAAAGGGGTATGGTTAGGGAGGGTGCTATCGCCTGCACGGGTTGCCCCTCCAGCACTTTAAATGTGGTGCGTAAGGCTTCGTGGCGACGCACAATTTCGTTAAACGTTTGTTCTAGTGCAGCTAAGTTGAGCCTCCCTGTCAAACGAATGACTGTCGGCACATTATAAAGGGCATTGCCGGGTATCAACTGGTCGAGGAACCACAGCCGCTGTTGGGCAAAAGATGCAGCAAAGACGAAGACTTCTTGAGAAAACATATTCATCCTTTATTGAGCAGCTGCGGGGTAACAGATTAATTGTCGTCGATAAGACTCGCAGATACACACAGATGATTTGAAAACTTTAATTACCGCTTTCTAGAGCATCAATTTAGTAATCAAAAACCTAACCCCCCAGCCCCCTTCCCTAGAAGGGAAGGGGGAGTCAAACTCTCCTCACCAAGGTAGGGGTTGGGGGAGAGGTTCTTCCAGGATTACTAAATTAGTGTTCTAAATTGAACTTTAGAGTGATGCAAATTTCTGGTTATGGTCTCCACGATTGAAATAATGATGCAGCATATGAGGTATTTCTATGTTTTTGCCTCCTGGGTTTGGTGAGAAATACGTGATGACCGCGCTAGGAAGAATGGTGTACTACACTGCTGTTGGGAAACCGTGGTCTGATACAGATGTTGACCAATCAAGCGATAGGACATTACTTTTCCTACACGCGTTTGGTGGCGGTTCTTCTGCCTACGAGTGGTCTAAAGTTTATCCAGCTTTTGCCGCAGACTATCGAATCGTAGCGCCAGATTTGGTTGGATGGGGACGCTCTGACCATCCAGCCCGAAGTTATCATATTGATGACTACATTAAGCTTATTATCGAGTTTATAGAGAAGACTGGCAATGGTTCGATTCATGCGATCGCCTCTGGACTCACTGCTGCTTTCACCATTCGCGCTGCGATTCTTCGCCCCGATTTGTTCAAGTCTTTAATTTTGATCACACCAGCAGGTCTTGCTGAATTTGGACAAGACTACAGCCGCAGCTTCTCTGCTCAAATTGTCAACATTCCAGGTGTGGATCGGTTGCTTTACATGACTGGAGTTGCTAGCGGTTTTGGCATTCGCGGCTACCTGGAACAACGCCAATTTGCTCGTGCAGAACGAGTATATCCTGAAATTGTCGAGGCATATTTGCAATCTGCCCAACAGTTTAATGCTGAGTACGCTGCTCTTGCTTTCGTACGTGGGGATTTATCCTTTGATTTATCCCTATATATCACTCAATTGACCGTCCCCACTGCTATCATTTGGGGGCAAAAGTCAGAATTCACAGGACCAGAAGTAGGACGCCGTCTTGCCGAAATGAACCCTCAGGCAATTCGCATCTTTTATCATCTCGACGATGTAGGCTTTACACCCCAACTGGAACTTCCCGGTGTCACTATTGGGCTAATTAAGAAATTTTTACCTTTACTTGAGTAGTCTGCTTGAACAGCTTTTCCTTAGTACTGGTATTAATAAAAAAGCCCGGTTGCTCACTTGCAACCGGGCTTTGAGTTATGCCATGTTCGCCTCTCCCCCATGCCCTCCCCTACTAGGGGAGGGGCGCTTTTGACTTACGTCAAAGGCGGGGAGAGGTTCTGCTTTGAATTATGGTTAATTTGCCGGACATTATATTAATCTACTGACAAATGCCAAGCTAATAGCCAGAGACTTTAATCTCTGGCTGTATTACCCTAATTACGCAGCAGATTGGTCTAAGTTAACTTTGACAACTTTGTTCTTCTCGGCTTCAGTTTTTGGCAATGTCAAATTGAGAATACCGTCTTTATATTCGGCGGTGACATTGGTATTTTGAATTTGCGAAGGAAGTGGAATGACACGTTGGAATTTGCCGTAGTGGAATTCGCTCTTAGTCACACCTTTGTCTTCAGTCTTAGTTTCTGACTTGCGATCGCCACTGACGGAAACAGCATTTTCTGTGACTTTCACATCTAGGTCTTTAGCTTCGATTCCTGGAATTTCCAGCTTGAGATGAATCGCATCGGATGTTTCTTGCAATTCAGCAGCAGGAACTCTAATAAAGCTTCTGTTAAACTCCTTGGCTGGTACAAAAGCTTCATCAAACAAGCGGTTTAATTGACGTTGCATTGCGTTAAATTCTTGCCAGGGGTTCAAACGAACTAATGTCATGATTCTACCTCGAATAACTAGTATTTGTACTGCCAAACAATTGCAGGTTTTAATCTTTCCTTTGATTCTTATGTTATTGAGAACTAGAAACGCTGTAAATTCGGTTTTTATCACTTAATTATTGATGATTACCGAAATAGATATTATGACTATATAATGTACGGTTTACACTAAGTCTTCTGGTTCGGCAAACTAGAATTGTATTTTGCCGAATACTTGTTAAGTACATTTCACAGATAGAATATGGTTAAGTAGGGTACGTCACGCCTCTGCATAACGCACCTTCTAAAATTTATTAAAAATAAAGTTTTTAATAAGTTTAGGTTCAGTAGATACACAGACTGCTCAAGTAATTCTTTATAAGGAAAAATATTTCAGAATTATTTTTTATAAAAAATAATTCTGAAATATCTTAATGCTTTTATATCATAACTTTACAAAGCCCTTAGAAAATAGTTCCCAAATTAGAAGATGATAGTAAAAATCAATTGTATTAAAAACATAGGTTATTTAAAAATGCTGCAAAAAAGTTATCTGTTTGCTCTCATGTCTATAGCTGCTTTAGGAGTTTTTTCTTTACCAGTGAGAGCAGAACAAACAAGCACTCAAGGTAGTAACCAAACAGCGACTATTACAGGTGACAATAACCAAATTAACCAGTATATCATTCAAGTGAATGTCCAGAAAAATCGTGGTAACTCGAAAGGAAAGCATCAACCACAACAAAATTCTTCTCAAGGGGCAACACAATCAGCTGATGCTGTAGGTGACGGAAATCGAATTAATCAGGATATTCAACAAGTTAATACTCAGCAACAGAACGTTCACCCTCGATTTCATGGTCGTGGTCATGGTGACATCCTCCCACACTAACCGTAAGCGGTATAGTGTGGGCTTCCTCAAATCAC